>NZ_JBNFOJ010000020.1:0-19529 GCF_057364705.1 Brevundimonas sp. CURTG3B2_SDJG | reverse complement strand
CGGCGGCCTCCGGCGCGTTCCCCGCGCTGGCGCAGCCCGCGAGCGCGGCGGCCAGCGCCGCAACCGTGAGAAACCGATGCATGAGACCTCCCCGTTTTCCTGAAGCGTAGCTTTGGAAAGAAGGAAGCGTCGCCTTAAATCCGGGTCAGATTTGGGCCGTTTCGAGGGCGCGCCGCGCGGCGTCCAGTTCGCCGGCCATCACCGCCTTCAGCCGCGGCGGCTGGACGATCGCCACCTGATCCCCCCAGGTGAACAGGTGCCAGGCCAGTTCGCGCATGCCCGAGGCGCGGAACCGCACCAGCACGCCGCCGTCGTCCAGCTCCTCGACCGTCTGGGTGGGATGCCAGCGCCAGGCCCTGGCCTCCGCCGCGCCGTCCGGGGTCACCCGCAGGACGACGTCCTCGATCTCGTCCTGGTAGATGCCGAAGGACTGGCTGGCGAAGGCCTGGAGGTCGAAGTCGGCGGGCGGCGCGGCCACGCCGGCCTCGGCCTTGACCGCGCTCATGCGGTCCAGGCGAAAGGTCTGGATGCGGCCGCTCTCGCGATCGGCGGCGACCAGATAGTTGGCGCGGCCGAACATCACCCCGCACGGGGCCACGCTGCGCCGGCGCGCCTCGGCCCCGGGGCGGCTGTAGATGAAGGCCAGCGGCTGGCCGGCCAGGACCGCCTGGCGGATCTCGGTCAGCACCGCCTCGTCCGCCGACGGTCGCGGCCCGGCCTGCACCGCGATGGTCTCGGCCCGCACCAGGGCTTCCAGATCGGGCGCCAGGCGGTTCAAGGTGGTCGAACGCATGGCGGACTTGAGTTTCCGCTCCAGCCCCTCCAGCGCCGCCGGCCGGCCGGGCTCGCCCGCGGCGCGCAAACCCTGGGCCGCCTTGGTCAGCTCGACCAGCTCCTCGGTCGTGGGCGCCTGTTCGAAGGCCGACAGCCCGCCGCGGATACGCCAGCGCTTGTGCGGCCAGTCCGAGACCTCTTCCGCCTGGGGGAACACGGCCATGACCACGTCCCGCATCCGTTCGGCGCTGCGCCGGCCGATGTTCAGGTCGCGCGAGATGTCGTCCAGCGTCAGGCCCTCGGCGCTGCCGGCCATCCGCCGCGCCAGATCGATCACCATCGCCGCCTTGTCGTGTCTCATGCCCTCAGAAAATCATACGACCGATTCTGACGCAACACTGCCTCATGCTCCGAACATCGACTGAAACACCGCTTCGGAGTTTTCCAAATGGCTCGCGCTTTCGACCCCTCCGCCCACGTCGCCGCCCACCGCTATCTGATCGTCCCCTGCGAGGCCGAGGCCGGCCTGGCGGTCATCTGGGACCGGCTGGAGGAACAGGTGATCGACGTCATCGACGCCCGCCAGTCGGCCCGCTACGCCGACGAAGACGCCCTGTGGGACGAGGCCCGTCCGGCCTTCGACCCGGCCGAGGATTTCCGCCTGGCGGCCTGAACCGGCCTATTCGGGATACTTCTCTCGCATAGCGGCGAAGGTCTGCTCGGCCAGTTCGCGCAGCACGCCCAGATCGATGTCGTCCAGCTTGTTCACATACAGGCAGGCCACGCTGATCTTGTGCTTGCCTAGCCGGGCGAGCAGGGGCGCGTGGGCGTCCGACCCCGGCACGGTGATGTAGAGCGACAGATTGGCCTTGCGCGGCGAGAAGCCGATCCTGGGCCAGTCACCGGTCGGGCCGCGATAGCGGCCGTAGCCGATGATCGAAGGCCCCCACATGATGGGCGTCTCGCCCGACACCTCGGTCAACAGGGCGTTGACCGCCTCGGCGTCGGCGCGGCGCCGGGGGTTGTCCAGGGCGGCGATGAAGTCCGCGACCGGCACATCGGTGGGCTTGGTCTTGGGTTCGGCGGCCATGGGGGTCCTCCGTCAGAAGCGCCGCCCCCTCGGTTCGGCGATGAGCTGATGTTCATCCTGCCAGACAACCAGTCCGGGGTCGCGAGTGGTCAGCACCTCAATATGCATTCCGCAGGCCTCCAGCGCGACCTTCAGCGCATGCATCCGCTGGATATGGCCGACCGCCGTCGGCTTGAACCAGGACAGACCCGGCTGGCCGAAGCCCTTGTGCCCGCCGGTCGAGAATTGTTTCGGGATGGCCAGATTGGTGTTGAACCAAGCCGCCTGCTGTCGCGCCTCGGCCACCGCCCAGCCTGGCGCATGTTCGCTTTCCACCGCTTCGTCTATCGCCTTGAACAGCCCCAAGCGGCTGCGCTGGCGGCCGATTGACTGGAAGCAGACGAAGCGGACGTAGGTCTTGTCGCCTGGTCTCACGCCTCCCCCTTGGCCTTGCGCGATCACGAAGCCGCGCGACGGCATGATCGGAAAATCCGTCACCGTTGTCGATCCGCGCCCTCCCCGTTCGTCATCCCCCGCAATCCTGCACCACGAGGGGGACTTCCCATGACTTTCCAAACCACCGCGCTCTACGCCTCCATCCTGACGTTGATGATCGTCGTCACGGCCAACATCGTCAGCGCCCGGCGAGGGCGGAGCGGAATATCCATCCTGCATGGCGACGACACGACCCTGGCGCTGTGGATGCGCCGGCATGGCAATCTGGTCGAGAACGCGCCCCTGGCGCTGATCCTGATGGGTCTGTGCGAGGCGCGCGGCCTGGGCCCGGCCGGGCTGCACGCGATGGGCGGCCTGTTCGTGGCCGCACGCCTGGCCCACCTCGCCGGCCTGCATCCCGAAAGGACGATGGCGCCGCTCAGGCTCGCCGGCGGCGTCGGCTCCCAGCTTTCGCTGCTCGGCGCGGTCGGCTACCTCGTGTGGTCGCTGATCTGAAGAAACTTCGGGCCTGGTGTCGATCGGCGTCGGCCCCGTTCGTCATCGACGCTCCGATCGTCGGAGCCGTCACTCACAGGAGTTTTGGATGCGGTACATGGCGTTGATCTATTCGGCCCCCGGTTCATCCCCCGAATACGGGACACCCGAGTTCGGGCCGTTCATGGCGGCCTATCAGGCGGCCAACGAACGGTTCCAGAAGGACGGCGTCCTGGTCGCCGGCGAGGCGCTGGAGACAAGCTCCACCGCCACCACGGTCAAGGTGCGCGGCGGGCGGACCGAGACGCTGGACGGCCCGTTCGCGGAATCCAAGGAACAGCTGGGCGGCTACTACATCTTCGAGTGCGCCACGCTGGACGACGCGATCCGCTATGCGGCGATGATCCCGACGGCGGCCTATGGCTCCGTCGAGGTCCGGCCGGTGGCGAACCTTTCGGCGACTTGACGACGGACCTGGCAGCGGCGGCCTCGGTCGCGGACGAGATCGACCGCCTCGTCCGCCGCGACGGGGGCCGCCTGCTGTCGGGCCTGATCGCCAGCCTGCGGGACTTCCAGCTGGCCGAGGACAGCCTTCAGGACGCCCTGGAGTCGGCCCTGGTCCACTGGAGCCGCAACGGCCTGCCGACGACGCCCGCCGCCTGGCTGATGCAGACGGCCCGGCGCAAGGCCATCGACCGCATTCGCCGGACCGCCAGCTTCCGCGCCAAGTCCGAACAGCTGGCCGCCCTGATCGCCCTGGACGGCGCGTCCCGATCCGAAGACGCGCCCGAAGCCATCCCCGACGAGCGCCTGCGGCTGATCTTCACCTGCTGCCATCCCGCGCTCGATCCCCAGGTCAGCGTCGCCCTGACCCTGCGTTCGGTCTGCGGCCTCAGAACCGAGGAGATCGCCCGCGCCTTCGTGGTCAGCCCCGACGCCATGGCCCAGCGCCTGGTCGGCCGGCACAAGATCGCCAAGGCCGGCATTCCCTATGAGACGCCGCCCGCGGAGCACTGGGCCGAGCGCCTGGAGGCCGTGCTGGCGGTCGTCTACCTGATCTTCAACGAAGGCTACGCCGCCTCCTCGGACCGTCTGCTGCGGATCGACCTGTGCGAGGAGGCGATCCGCCTGGCGCGGATACTTGCCGCCCTGCGTCCCGGCGAGGCCGAGATCGAGGGCCTGCTGGCGCTCATGCTGCTGCACCACGCCCGCAACCAGGCCCGGCTGGACGCCGAGGGCGGCCTGGTCGCGCTGGAAGACCAGGATCGGTCGCTGTGGGATCCCGCCCCGATCGCCGAGGGCGAGCGGCTGGTGGTGCGGGCCCTTCGGCGCGGTCGCCCGGGCGTCTTCCAGCTCCAGGCCGTCATCGCTTCGCTGCATGACCAGGCCGCGACCTTCGCCGAGACCGACTGGCACGAGATCGCCCTGGTCTACGACGCCCTGATCGCCGTGCGGCCCAATCCGGTGTTCGAGCTGAACCGGATCGTCGCCCTGTCCTATGCGGTTTCCGTCGAGGCCGCCCTGGCCCGGCTGGCCGGCGTGGCCGACGCTCTGGCGGCCTACCAGCCCTACCACGCCGTGCGCGCCGACCTTCTGGCCCGGGCCGGGCGGACGCCCGAGCGCGCGCGGCCTATGACGACGCGATCCGCCTGTCGGGAACGGAGACCGAGCGCCGGTTCCTCGCGGCGCGCCGCGACCGGCTGTGAAGCCGGGCCCGCGGCTTACAGCGACTTCACGATCCCCTCGACCATCTTCTTGGCGTCGGCGAACAGCATCATGGTGTTGTCGCGGAAGAACAGCTCGTTCTCGACGCCGGCGTAGCCCGAGCCCATGCCGCGCTTGATGAACAGCACCGTGCCGGCCTTCTCCACGTCCAGCACCGGCATGCCGAAAATGGGCGACTGCGGGTCCGTCTTGGCCGCCGGATTGGTCACGTCGTTAGCCCCGATGACGAAGGCGACGTCGCACGAGCTGAATTCCGAGTTGATGTCCTCCAGCTCGAAGACCTCGTCGTAGGGCACATTGGCTTCTGCGAGGAGCACGTTCATGTGGCCGGGCATGCGGCCGGCGACGGGGTGGATGGCGTACTTCACCTCCACCCCCTCCTCCTTCAGCTTGTCGGCCATTTCGCGCAGCGCGTGCTGGGCCTGGGCCACCGCCATGCCGTAGCCGGGGACGATGATGACCTTTGAGGCGTTCTTCATGATGAAGGCCGCGTCCTCGGCCGAGCCCTGCTTGACCGGCCGGGTCTCGACCGCGCCGCCCGCCGCGCCCGCCGTCTCGCCGCCGAAGCCGCCCAGGATGACGCTGATGAAGCTGCGGTTCATGCCCTTGCACATGATGTAGCTCAGGATCGCGCCCGAGCTGCCCACCAGGGCGCCGGTGATGATCAGGGCGATGTTCTCCAGCGTGAAGCCCAGCGCCGCCGCGGCCCAGCCGGAGTAGGAGTTCAGCATCGAGACCACCACGGGCATGTCGGCCCCGCCGATGGGGATGATCAGGGTCGCGCCCAGCACCAGGGCGATCAGGAACACGCCCCAGAAGGCCCAGGTCGCGGTCCCGCCCGAGCCGATCAGCAGGCCGATCAGCAGCACCATCGCCAGGGCCAGGGCGATGTTGATCAGGTGCCGGGCCGGCAGGATGATCGGCGCGCCGGACATGTTGCCGTTCAGCTTGGCGAAGGCGATCACCGAGCCGGTGAAGGTGATCGCGCCGATGGCGACGCCCAGGCTTAGCTCGATGATCGACAGGGTCTTGATGCCGACGGCCCCCGAACTCGCAACCGTGGCGATGCCGAAGCCCTCGGGCGCGTAGACGGCGCCGACGGCAACCAGACAGGCGGCCAGGCCGACCAGCGAGTGGAAGGCCGCGACCAGCTGGGGCATCTGGGTCATCTGCACCCGCCCGGCGATCAGCGCGCCCGCGCCGCCCCCGACCACCACCCCGCCCAGGATCAGGCCGGCGGTCAGCAGGTCCAACGTTCCCGACGACCACAGGGTCAGCAGGGTCACGCCGACCGCCAGCGCCATGCCGATCATGCCGAAGGTGTTGCCCCGGCGGCTGGTCTCGGGGCTGGACAGGCCCCGCAGCGACAGGATGAACAGGACGCCGGAGACCAGATAGGCCAGGGCCGCGATGGATGGGCTCATGCGATCAGTTCCCCCTCAGCGATCCGGCGGCGGACAGGCGGTGCGCGCCAGCCGCCACAGGGCGGCGGCGATGAACAGCGGGGCCAGGAAGACCATGGCCCAGTCGAGTATCCCCATCGGCTTGTCCTGGGTGACGATGCGCAGCAGCACCGCCCCCGCGATCAGCACCAGGCCGCAGTCCAGAAGCCGGATGCGCTGGACGGGGTTCTTCTCGCGCAGCCAGCTCCACAGCCACAGGCCGACGCCGATCGCCGAAGCGCCCCAGGCCACGCCGGTCGCGAACTGGTCGACGCTCCACGTCACCGGGCCTCGGCTTTCGGCCGTTCCTTCTTGCGGTACATGGCCAGCATGCGCCGGGTGACCATGAAGCCGCCGAAGATGTTGACGCTGGCCAGGGTCACCGCCGCCACGCCCGCGCCCTTGGCGATCCAGCCGTTCGCGCCGTTCCCCGCCAGGGCGGCCGAGGCGATCAGACCGCCGACGACGATCACCGAAGAGATGGCGTTGGTCACCGCCATCAGCGGCGTGTGCAGCGCCGGCGTGACCGACCAGACCACGTAGTAGCCGACGAAGATGGCCAGGACGAAGATGGCCAGGCGGAAGACGGTGGGATCGACGTGTTCCATGATCAGCGCCTCCTGGCGTTATGAGATTCCGAGCCCTGTAATTTCGGAGTACGGCCCCACCAAACTGCGAACACAAGGAGGCCCAGAGCCGCCAACCCGCCTAGCCAATAGAACGGACCCAAATCGATGACGTAATCCCACGGGTTCGCGCCCGACTCGGCGGCCCTCAACTTCTGGAAGGCCAGGAGGTGATCTCGAGCAGACAATCCAAGGAGCACGGCGACGAAGAGGAACGCCGCGACGCGGAACCAAGCGCGGCGGCTCACCCCTTCACCCCCTCATGCACCACGGCCCCGCCGTGAGTGACCACCGACGCCTTCAGGATCTCGTCCTCCAGGTCCACCGTCAGCGCCCCATCCTTGACCATCAGCCCCACGAAGGCGGTCAGGTTGCGGGCGTAGAGCGCCGAGGCGTCCGCCGCGATCCGGCCGGGCAGGTTGGACCAGCCGACGATCTGCACCCCGTTCGGGGTCGTCACCACCTCGCCCAGCTTGGCCCCTTCGACGTTGCCGCCGTTGTCGATCGCCAGGTCGACGATCACCGAGCCCGGCTTCATCGAGGCCACATGCGCGGCCGTCACCAGGCGCGGCGCGGGCCGGCCCGGGATCAGGGCGGTGGTGATGACGATATCCTGCTTGACGATGTGCGACGCCGTCAGCTCGGCCTGCTTGGCCTGGTATGCCTCGGACATCGGCTTGGCGTAGCCGGCGGCGGTCTCGGCGGCCTTGAACTCCTCGTCCTCGACCGCGACGAACTTGGCCCCCAGGCTTTCGACCTGTTCCTTCGACGCGGGCCGCACGTCGGTGGCGGTGACCACCGCGCCCAGGCGGCGGGCGGTGGCGATGGCCTGCAGGCCCGCGACGCCCGCGCCCATGACGAACACCTTGGCGGCGGCGACGGTGCCGGCCGCCGTCATCATCATCGGAAAGCCCTTCCCATAGGCATAGGCCGCCTCGATCACCGCGCGGTAGCCGGCCAGGTTGGCCTGGGATGACAGCACGTCCATCACCTGGGCGCGGGTGATACGCGGCACGAATTCCATGGCGAAGGCGGTGGCGTTGGCGCCGGCCAGGGCCTGGACGGCGTCCTTCTCGCGGTAGGCGTCCAGCATGGCGGCGACCACCGCACCGGGCTTCAGCGCGCTGATCTCCTGGGCCGTCGGCCCCCGCACCTTCAGCAGGATGTCGGCGCCCGAGAGCACCGCCTTGGTGTCCGGCTTCACCGCCGCGCCCGCGGCCTCGAACTCGGCGTCCGGGATGGAGGATCCCGCTCCCGTCCCCGCCTCGACCGTCACGGTCGCGCCGAGCCCGGCCAGCTTCTTCACCGTTTCCGGCGTGATGGCGCAGCGCGTCTCGCCTTCACGGCGCTCACGGGTCACGGCGATGGCGACGGCCAAGCGAATCCCTCCGTCTCAGACAGATGGACCGACGTTAGGCCTTTCGGGAAGGGCGCGTCAAAGCGCTAGCGTAGGCAGCCGCGCTCAAGCAGCGAGGCGCCGCGCGCCGAGCGATAGCGCCCTAAAAAGCGCTCAAGCAGCGAGCGACCGCGTCCCGAGCGCTAGCGCCCTAAAAAGAGCGCTCAAGCAGCATCGCGCCGCGCGCGATGCGGTAGCGCCCCCAAAGAACTCAGTGCGCCTTGTCGCGCAGGAACCAGCCGCCAGCCACCAGCATGACCACCATGACGATGAAGCCGCCGAAGAAGCTGCCGTTCGGCATGAACCAGATCGTCAGGAAGGCCAGCACCGCCGCGATCAGCAGCGAGCCCCATTTGGCCAGGCCCATGAACAGGTGGAAGGTCGACACCTGCTCGCTGATCTCCTGCGAGCCGCGAACGTAGTCGTCGTGAGCGTGGGGGTCGGCCATGGTCGGGTCCGGGAATCTGGAATTCGGTCTGGCCGTCCTTATAGCGAGGCCGGCCGCCCGCTCAAGCCGCCCGGGCCAATTCGCTCCGGGCCATTTCGCCTCAGCCGCCAAGCCCCGGGGGTCAGCCCAGGGCCTCGAACTGATCGATCAGGCGCTCCAGCCGCTTCGTGCCGATGGTCCAGAAGATCGGGTCGCGCGGGTTCAGACCGAACGGCGCCAGGGCTTCGACGTAGCCCTTGGCCCCGCCGCCGGCCAGGAGGTCGCGGTACAGCGGCGTGAAGCCCGCCGGATCCTTCGCCCGCGTCTCCATCAGCGCCGCCACCAGCAGGTCCCCGAACGCATAGGCGTAGACATAGAAGGGCGAGTGGACGAAGTGGCTGACATAGCTCCACCAGTGCTCGTAGCCCCGGTTCAGCGTCACGGCCGGCCCCAGCGACCCGCCCATCTCCTCCAGCCACAGCTCGCCGATCCGCTCGACCGGGACCTCGCCGTTGGCGCGCTCATCGTGGAAGCGCGTCTCGAACCGGTGGAAGGCGATCTGGCGCACCACGGTGTTCAGCCCGTCCTCGATCCGGCCGGCCAGCAGGCCGCGCTGCTCGGCCTTGGGCGCCGTCTTGAGC
This sequence comes from Brevundimonas sp. CURTG3B2_SDJG, assembly GCF_057364705.1. NCBI lineage: Bacteria > Pseudomonadati > Pseudomonadota > Alphaproteobacteria > Caulobacterales > Caulobacteraceae > Brevundimonas > Brevundimonas sp. CURTG3B2_SDJG. Next base: position 10,499 of record NZ_JBNFOJ010000020.1, on the reverse strand, counting down.
AGCCGGTCGAAGGTCAGGCCCTCGGCGAAGATCGAGGCCGTCTCGGCCAGGGTCAGCGGCGTGTCGGCCAGCAGGCTGCCCTGCCCCGCCGCCAGCGTCTGGTGCACGCCGTGGCCCAGCTCGTGGGCCAGGGTCAGGACGTCGCGCCGTTCGCCCATCCAGTTCAGGAAGACATAGGGGTGCCGATCCGCCGTCACGGGGTGGGCGTAGGCGCCGGACTGCTTGCCCGGGCGCGCCTTGCCGTCGATCCAGGGCCGGTCGAAGAAGCCCTGGGCCCGTTCGGCGAAGTCGCCGCCCAGGTCGGCGAAGCTGTCCAGCACGATGGCCCGGCCCTCGGCCCAGTCGAAGCCCCGGGGCGTCGTGGTCTCGATCGGCGCGTTGCGATCCCACTGGTCCAGCACCGGCTTGCCCATCGCCCGGGCCTTCAGCGCGTAATAGCGGTGCGACAGCTTGGGATAGGCGGCGGCCACCGCCTCGGCCATGGCGTCGACCGAAGCCCCGTCCACCTCGTTGGACAGGTGACGTCCGTCGGCGGGGCGCTTGAAGCCGCGCCATTTGTCTTCCAGCGCCTTGTCGGCGGCGACGGTGTTCAGCACCAGGGCCATGGTCGCGGCCCGCGAGCCCAGCGCCTCGTTCAGTCCCTCGGCCGCCGCCTTGCGCCGCGCGGCCTTGGGGTCGGACAGCCGGTTCAGCGCCTCGGACAGAGTCAGTTCGTCCTTGCCCGCCTTCACCTTCATCGCCGCCAGGGTCTCGTCGAACAGCCGGGGCCATTGCGCGCTGATCGGACCGCGCTCGGCCAGGAAGGTCTCCAGCTCCTGGCTCAGTTCGTGCGGCTTCATCGCCCGCACCCGCCGGAACCACGGCGTCCATCGCGACGTGGCCGGATGGGCGGCGACCGCTGCGTCGATCTCGCCGTCCTCCAGCGCATTGACCTCCAGCGTCACCCAGATGGTCGGGGTGGCGATGGCGGTCAGCTTCTCGCGCACCGTGGCCTCGAAGCTCTGGGCCCCGGCGTCGTTGCGGTTGGTCGAGGCGGCCAGGAAGGCGTAGGCCCCCAGGCCGCCCAGGATATCGGAAGCCTGTTCGAACAGGTCCACCGCCCGGTCCAGCCGCCGGCCCAGCTCCGCCGGCTCGCTTCGGGCGGCGACCAGCTGCCCCTGCAGGCTGTTCAGCTCGGCGACCAGGGCGCGGGCGCGCTCCAGGTCCGCCTCGATGCGGGCGTCCTCGCGCGAGGCGTAGAGGTCGGACAGGTCCCAGACAGGGGCGTCCAGGGGATCGGCGGGGGTCTTGAAGGGGGCGTTCATGCCTCCGTTGTGGGGATGCGGCGGCCTCGGCGCAACGCCCGAAAACCGCCAGACGCGCGATCGCCGCGGCCTCATCGTCCGGGTCGAGGAGATCTTCGCATGACGTTCCGCATCCACGCCCTGGCCCTGGAGCCGTTCCGCCCTTTGTTCGCGCTGGACGACGCGACCTTGGAAGCGCTCGGCGCCCGCCGCATGACGGCCGACGCGCCCCACAGCGCCCCTTGCCGGGTCAGCCTGGCCGACGCCCGGCCGGCGAGCGGCTGATCCTGCTGACTCACCGCCACCTGGACGCGCCATCCAGCCCCTACCGCTCCGAGGGGCCCGTCTTCGTCGCGAGGACGCCGAGCGCGCCGTGCCCGGGCCGGGAGAAGTCCCGGACATGCTGGGCCGCCGCCTGCTGTCCGCGCGGGCCTATGACGCCGACTGGATGATGACCGACGCCGACGTGGTCGAGGGCCGCGACCTGGCCGTGCGGCTGGACCGCTGGCTGGCCGATCCCGCGGTCTCGGTTGTGCACCTGCACACCGCCCGACGGGGCTGTTTCATGGCTGAGGCGCGGCGGGTCTGAGGGCTAGGTTCAATCGACATTCAGTCGATAATCTTGGCCTCTCAAATCCTTGTTTTCCGTCATGGCCGGGCTTGTCCCGGCCATCCAGGATCACGATCGGGGCCCTTGGAGGTCTCGACCTGCGCCTTTCGTGTTCATGGAGTCCCGGCGGGTTCACCCCTCGGGCGAGGCCGCGCAAGCGGCGCGACCCGGGGGCCGGGAATGACGGACTTGAATGTCGATGGAACCTAGGGCGCGAAGACCGAAATCAGGGCCGCCAGGTCCGGCTCTCCGACCCGGCGCGCCGCCTCCTCCCGGGACACCCAGGCGCGCTCCCGCTCCGCCTGCTCGCGCCATTCGGCGTGTTCGGTCGTGACCTCCAGCGCATAGACGGCGACCACGCACCAGCGGGGCGCCCGGCGCTTCAGGATCTTCAGGTAGCGGAACCCGCCCAGAGGGTCCGCGCCGACCACCCCCTCGACCCCCGCCTCCTCCAGCGCTTCCTGGGCCGCCGCCCGGGCGTCGGTCTTGCCCGGCATCCGTCCGCCCTTGGGCACGACCCAGCGCCGCGTCTCGCGCGAAGTGACCAGCAGGATCTCGACGCCGTCCGGCCCTCTCCGCCACGGCAGGGCCGCCACCTGTCGGCGTTCGGCCCTCTCGGTGCGGATCGCGTCGTTGGCCATCAGGTCAGGAAGAACCCGCCCAGCCAGAAGAAGGCCGCGCCTATGGCCGCGGCCGCCGGCATGGTGACGAACCAGGCCGTGACGATGCTGCGCGCCACGCCCCAGCGGACCGCGCTGGCCCGTCGCGCCGCCCCGACCCCGACGATGGCCCCGGTGATCGTGTGGGTGGTCGAGACCGGAATGCCCAGGCCTGTGGCCAGGAACAGGGTGATCGCCCCGCCCGTCTCGGCGCAGAAGCCCTGCTGCGGGGTCAGGCGGGTGATGCGCGATCCCATGGTGTGCACGATGCGCCAGCCCCCGAACAGGGTGCCGAGCGCGATCGCCGCCTGGCAGGTGATGACCACCCAGAAGGGCACGTGGAACTCGGTCCCCGGCGGCGCCCGCGACAACAGCAGCACGGCGATGATGCCCATGGTCTTCTGGGCGTCATTGCCGCCGTGACCCAGCGAATAGGCCGAGGCCGAGACGAACTGCAGCTTGCGGAAGACGCGGTCCGCGAACGACGGGTTGGCCTTCACGAACGCCCAGGACACGAGGAACACCAGCAGCAACGCCAGGGCGAAGCCCACCGCCGGCGACAGGAAGATGGCGAACACGGTCTTGGTCACGCCCGCGACGACGATCGCGCCCGTCCCCGCCTTGGCGACACCCGCGCCCAGCAGGCCGCCGACCAGGGCGTGCGAACTGGACGACGGAATGCCGGCCAGCCAGGTGATCACGTTCCAGCTGATCGCCCCCATCAGGGCGCCGAAGATGACCTGGTCCGAAACGATGCCGGGATCGATGATCCCCTTGCCGATCGTGTTGGCCACGTGAAGGCCGAAGAACAGGAAGGCGATGAAGTTGAAGAAGGCCGCCCAGCCCACCGCATAGACCGGCGGCAGGACGCGCGTGGCGACGATGGTCGCGATGGAGTTCGCCGCGTCGTGCAGGCCGTTCAGGAAGTCGAACAGCAGGGCGACGGCGATCAGGAAGATCAGGATCAGCAGGGCGTGGTCCATCCGGGCCGCTCCCTACAGGTGCTCGACCAGGACGCCGTTGATGCGGTTGGCCACGTCCTCGAACCGGTCCACCACCTTCTCCAGGTGGTCGTAGACCTCGGCTCCGGTGATGAAGGCCATCGCGTCGCCGCCCTTGTGCGCCTCGTACAGCGCCTTCATCCCGGCGTCGTACAGGGCGTCGGAATCGCTCTCCAGCCGCGCGATCTTCTCGGTCAGTTCGTTGAGCCGCCCGTGGTTCTTGCGCATGGCGGGCAGAAGCGAGACGGCCTCCACGGTCAGGGTCGCCGCCTCGACCGCGATGTCGCCCAGCTGGCGCATGTGCGGGGCGAACGCGCGCATCTCGTACAGGGTGATGACCTTGGCGGTCTTCTGCATCTGGTCGATGGAATCGTCCAGCGAGTTGGTCAGCCCCCGGATGTCGGATCGGTCGAAGGGGGTGATGAAGCTGCGCCGCACGGCGAACAGCACCTCGCGCGCCACGGCGTCCGCCTCGTGCTCGTGATCGACGATCCGCTGGCACCAGCGCGGCACGTCGTCGCCGCCTTCCAACACCTGCGCAGGGCGTCGGCGCCCTTGATCAGCGTCGCCGCATGGGCGTCGAACAGGCGAAAGAAGTTGTCTTCCTTGGGCAGCAGCGCCTGGAACCAGCTGAGCATCGGCGAATCTCCGGGAATCGCGACCGCGATCCGCGCTCACTCCCGCGTCGCCGCGACGGCGTCAACCCGTCAGCTCCCGGACGATCAGGCGCTCCAGCGGATCAGCCCGTCTCTTTCGCGGCGGCCTCCGCCAAGGCGCCGCAGTCGAACCGCTGGCAGAACTTCTCCATCAGGGCCCCCATCTGTGGGATCAGCAGCGGCGTCATCACCTCCTGCAGCTCGACGTTCATGTCGGCCTGCTTTTGCACGACGGACCGGCCCACCGGGGATTCGTAGAAGGCGATGGCGGCCTCCAGCTCCTGGGTGGTGAAGCTGTCGGCCACGTCGTCGCGAAGCTCCGCCAGGGTGGTGCGCATCACCTCCTCCAGCAGGCCGGCCATGTTCTCGACCATCCAGGCGCGCTGTTCGGCCGGCAATTGGGATTCGCCGTAGCCCTCCTCGATCTGCCGCCGGATCTGCTTGAGCAGGTCGCCGCCCTGGGTCAGGTCGAGATAGCGGCCGGCCAGGGCCAACTGCCGTTCTCGCGCCGCGTCAGGCGCCTCCTGGGCGAAGGCCGGCGTCGCCCAGATCGTGGCGACGGCGACCAGAATGGCGAAACTCCGCATGACGCTCCCTCTCCTGCGACGCCATCATCGGCACGGCGCCGGGTTCTGCGCAAACGAAAAGACCGTCCGGTCCAGCCGGCGGCCGGCGAACCCGGCCGGCCTCAGGTCCGGTTTCGCGCGTCATAGGCTTCCCGCGCCGCCGCCACATCCGGCATCCGCGTCTCGGCCCAGTCGATCATCGGTTGCAAGGCCTCGACCAGAGCGCCGGCCAAGGGCGTCAGCGCATAGGTGACCGACACCGGCACGGTCGCCTCCACCGTCCGCGTCACCAGGCCGTCGCGCTCGAGCTGGCGCAAGGTCTGGCTGAGCATCTTCTGGGACACCCCCGCCACGCGCCGCTTCAGCGCGTTGAAGCGCTGGGGGCCTCGGTCCAGCACGATCAGCAGCAGCACCGTCCACTTGTCCGCCACGCGATCCAGCAGTTGGCGCGTCGGGCAGTCGGGGGCGAACACGTCGCCGCGCCAGGTTTCCGCGCGGTGACCAGATGAGGTTTCGGTGCCTTCTTGCATGACCACACTCCATACAGCACCTGGTTACCGTTAGAAACTATAGGAGTTCCCCATGAAAGTCTCGGTTCTGGGCGCCAGCGGCCGCGCCGGCTCGGAAATCGTCCGCGAACTGGCCGCCCGCGGCCACCAGGTCGTGGCCATCGCCCGCAAGCCCGAGGCCATCCCGTCCGGGCCCGGCGTGACGGCCCTCGCTGGCGACGCCTCGGACCCGGCCGCCCTCGCCGACCTGATCCAGGGTTCGGACGCCGTCATCAGCGCCCTGCACCACGACATTCCCGCCGACACCTTGCTGACCGCGATCAAGACCGCCGGCGTTCCCCGCCTGCTGGTCACCGGCGGCGCGGGCAGCCTGGAGGTCGCGCCCGGCGTCCGCCTGATCGACACCCCCTCCTTCCCCGAGGAGTTCAAGCCTTACGCCATCCCCGGCGTCGCCTTCCTGGAGGCTCTACGCAGCGAGACCGAGGTGGACTGGACCTTCTTCTCCCCGCCCGCAGTCCTCGAGGAAGGCCCGCGCCTGGGACGCTTCCGGCTGGGCCGCGACCAGCTCATCGCCGACGACAAGGGTGAAAGCCGGATCAGCTTCGCCGACTACGCCATCGCCATGGCCGACGAGGTCGAGCAACACCGCCACCCCCGCGCGCGTTTCACCGCCGCCTACTGAGCCGGCTTCGACGCGGCCGGCCCAAGAAAAAGGCCCCGGAGATCTCTCTCCGGGGCTTTCGTCATTCTGTTCTGGCGCTGGAGCCGATCAGGCGCCCAGCGAGGCCGGGTCGACCTTGAAGCCCGGGCCCATCGTCGACGACAGGCTGATGCGCTTCACATAGGTGCCCTTGGCGCCGGACGGCTTGGCGCGAACCAGAGCGTCCACGATCGCCTTGACGTTGGCTTCCAGGGCGTCCTGGGCGAACGAGGTCTTGCCGATGCCGGCGTGGACGATGCCCGCCTTCTCGACGCGGAACTCGACGGCCCCGCCCTTGGCGTCCTTGACGGCCTGGGCGACGTTCGGGGTCACGGTGCCGACCTTCGGGTTCGGCATCAGGCCGCGCGGGCCCAGCACCTTACCCAGACGGCCGACCAGAGCCATCATGTCCGGCGACGCGATGACGCGGTCGAAGTCCATGAAGCCGCCGTTGATCTTTTCGTACAGATCCTCGGCGCCCACGTGCTCGGCGCCGGCCGCCTTGGCTTCCTCGGCCTTGGCGTCCTTGGCGAAGACGGCGACGCGGACGTCGCGGCCCGTGCCCGACGGGAGGTTGACCACGCCGCGGACCTGCTGGTCGGCGTGACGCGGATCGACGCCCAGGTTGACGGCGATCTCGATCGACTCGTCGAACTTGGCCTTGGCGTTTTCCTTCACCAGCTTGATGGCGTCGGCGAACGGCAGCAGCGACTCGCGGTCGCCGGTCCAGGCTTGGATGCGCTTGGCTTGCTTGCCCATGATCAGTTCTCCACCACGTTCAGGCCCATGGCCCGAGCGGAGCCTTCGATGATCTTGGCGGCGGCCTCGATATCGTTGGCGTTCAGGTCCTTCATCTTCTTCTCGGCGATCTCGCGCAGCTGGGTGCGGGTGATCTTGCCGGCCACTTCGCGGCCGGTCTTGGTGGCGCCCGACTTCAGGCCGGTGGCCTGCTTCAGGTACCAGGTCGCCGGCGGCGTCTTGGTGACGAAGGTGAACGACTTGTCCTGGTAGACGGTGATGACGGTCGGAAGCGGGGTGCCCTTGGCTTCCTTCTCGGTGCGCGCGTTGAACTCCTTGCAGAAGCCCATGATGTTGACGCCGCGCTGACCGAGCGCCGGCCCGATCGGGGGCGAAGGCGTGGCGGAGCCGCGGGCACCTGCAGCTTGATGTAGCCGAGAATCTTCTTGGCCATTGGTCTCTCCTAAACGGTGATCCGGAACTCAATCCGGACCGGTGAGCCGTGGTGCGGCATGGCGGCCTTCCACGGATTTATGCGAGCGAACCCGCACCGCCCTGTTCAGAGCGAGGCGCGCGTATAGCGGAAGGGAGGCCGAAACACAATCCGCCCTTCCTTTCGTCATCCCGGGGGCGCGTAGCGAACCCCGGGACCCAGCGGCGCCGAAGGCGAATGCGCGGAGGTTCCGTACTCCTGACAGGTTTCGCGCTAGCGCGCGCCGCTGGGTCCCGACCTTCGCCGGGATGACGAAAGAAAAAGCCGCGCCCTTGCGAGGCGCGGCTTCAAATCCTCTGGCGCTTCGTGCCGCGCCCCTAGGCCGCGACCTTCTCGACCTGATTGTACTCCAGGTCCACCGGGGTCGGGCGGCCGAAGATGGACACGGCCACGCGCAGGCGGGCGTTGTCCTCGTCGACGCTCTCCACCTGGCCGTCGAAGCTGGCGAACGGGCCGTCGATGACCTTGACGGTCTCGCCGATGTCGAAGCGGATCGTGGGCTTCGGACGCTCGACGCCTTCTTCCACGGCGCCGATGATGTTCTGGACTCGCGCTCGGAGACCGGCAGCGGCTTGGTGCCGCCCGCGGCGCCCAGGAAGCCCGTCACCTTGGGCGTGTTCTTGACCAGGTGATAGGCGTCGTCGGTCATCTCCATCTTCACCAGCACGTAGCCCGGGAAGAATTTGCGCTCCGAGTTCACCTTGCGGCCGCGGCGGATCTCGACAACCTCTTCGGTCGGGACCAGGATTTCCGAGAAATTGTCCTCAAGCCCCTGCTGCTTGGCCTGGTCGCGCAGCTGCTCGGCGACCTTCTTCTCGAAGTTCGAATAGGCGTGGACGATGTACCACTTGTGCCGGGGGTTGGCGGGCTTGGCGTCGGTCATGGTCTTTTAGTCTCTTACTGGCCGATCGCGAGGATGAACTGCGAGGCGTAGGTCAGGCCCGCGTCCACCACGAAGAAGAACAGGCTGGCGACCGCCACCATGATGAAGACCATCACCGAGGTGATCCAGGTCTCCTTGCGGCTCGGCCACACGATCTTGCGCGCCTCGGCGCGGACCTGGCTGGCGAATTGCGGGATGGAGGTCCGCTTCTTGGGGGTCGGAGCGTCGGCCGCGACCGCGTTGCCGGCGATGGCCGGTTGGGCGGTCTGGGGACGGCGTCCCGTGGGGGTCTTGGCCTTGGCCATGCGGATCTCTTCAAACACCTATGCCTGCCGCACCAGATGGGAAGTCCCATCCGGCTGCGACAGGGGAGAAATGGCAGGAGTTGGGGGACTCGAACCCACGACCCCCGGTTTTGGAGACCGGTGCTCTACCAGCTGAGCTAAACTCCTAGACAAAAAACACAACGCGCCGCGGGCGGGCCCAACGGCGCGTGGTCTTCGCCAGAGCCGGGGTGATTACCAGCGCCGCCCCGGCATATCAAGCCGTTCCGGCCGCGCTCAGCCCTGTTCCTCGATATGGGCCGCGATCGCCTGGACCTCGTCCTCCTTGCGCACCAGCTGCTTGAACAGCAGCTTGTCGATCCGCCGGTCGTCCATGTCGATCACCTCGACCTCGAAACGGCCCAGCTGCAGGATTTCGCCCTCGTCGGGCACCCGCGACAGCTGGTGAAGCACCAGGCCGGCGACGGTGTGGAAGCCCTCGGCCTCGCCGAAGTCCTCGCCCAGCGTGTCCGCCAGCTCCTCCAGATCGGTCTGGCCGTCGACCAGCCAGCTGCCGTCCTCGCGCTGACGGATGTAGGCCTCGCTGTCGTCGTGGCCCTCGTCGAAGTCGCCGGCGATCATCTCCAGCAGGTCGGTGGCCGTCACCACGCCTTCGAAGCGCCGAACTCGTCCACCAGGAAGGCCATGTGCACCTTCGAGGCCTTCAGGATCTCCAGCGCCTTCAGAACCGAGGTCGACTGGGGGATGAAGGCGGGCGTCTGGACCAGCTTCTCGACGTTGAACTCGCCGTTGTCCAGCAGGCTGTCCAGCAGGTCCTTCTTGTGCACCACGCCCAGCGGGTTATCGACGTCGTTCTCGCGCGCCACCACGATCCGCGAGTAGGGGCAGGTGCGGATCTCCTCGCGCAGCTGCGCCTCGGTGTCGTCGAGCGCGATCCAGAACACCTCGTGGCGCGGCGTCATCGCCACCCGGATCGGCCGGTCGCCCAGGGTCAGGATCTCCTCGATCATCTCCTGCTCTTCCGGCTCGATCAGGCCGGCCGAGGTGCCCTCGGCGATCATCGTTTCGACCTCCTCCTGGGTCACGTCCGAACCGTCGCGGTCCTTGATGTTCAGGACCTTCAGGATCGCCGACGTCGAGGCGGTCAGGATCACCACGAAGGGTTTCAGCACGATGGCCAGGGCCGAGATCGGCGCGGCCATCTTGGAGGCCACCGCCTCCGGGAAGATCAGGGCGATCCGTTTGGGCACCAGCTCGCCGACGATCAGCGAGACATAGGTGATCAGCACCACGACGATGGCCGTGGCGATGAACTCCGACCACGGCGCGATGGCCGGCAGGCCGGTTTCTAGGATGTGGTTCAGCTCGCCGGCGATCGTGGCCTGGCCGTAGGCGCCCGCCAGGATTCCGATCAGGGTGATGCCGACCTGGACCGCCGACAGGAATGGGTGGGCTCCTCGGCCAGGTTCAGCGCCGCCCGCGCGCCCCGGTCGCCGCGCTCGGCCCGGCTCTGCAGGCGGGACTTGCGCGATGAGACGACCGCCAGCTCGGTCATGGCGAACAGGCCGTTGAGCACCACGAGGAGCAGAACGACGGCGATGGCGATGGCTAACATCTAGGAGGTGCGGAACCGGCGCGGCGCGACTGACGGCGTCCGCGAGCGGGATGATAGGGGCGTTTCGCCCCCTTCGCCACGGAATCCTGCGAAATCAGCGCCTCGGGCCCGCCTCGACCGCGCCATAGGGCCCGCGCGCACCTGTGTCGCCGCCCGGATGCGCCGCGCAGGCGCACATCCCGATCAATGTGCCGATGAACAGGCCGATGTGCACCGCGCGCCGCATATGGTTACCGAAATCCTAACAACCCTGGCCGAACGTAGGGCACGGGATTCGGGTTGCAGGCAAGCCGATGCGCGCGAGAGGCTGTGCGTTAACCAGGCCGTGCGCCGGACAGGCGAGCAAAGCAAAGCCCCCGCCGGATCGCTCCGGCGGGGGCCCTGTTACGCGTTTACTGGTATCGCCCGATTACTCGGTGATCTTGGAGACCACGCCGGCTCCAACCGTGCGGCCGCCTTCGCGGATGGCGAAGCGCAGCTTCTCTTCCATGGCGATCGGGGT
>NZ_JBNFOJ010000019.1:0-19684 GCF_057364705.1 Brevundimonas sp. CURTG3B2_SDJG | reverse complement strand
GCCGCCCCGGCCCCGGCCCAAGCCCCCGGCCGCGCAGGCCGCGGCGCCCGGCGTCAGGCCAATAACGTGATCGACGTGCTCCGCGCCCAAGGCAATTTCACCACCCTGCTGGCCGCCCTTGACCGGGCCCAGCTGACGGACACCCTGCGCAGCCGCCCGGCCGTCTCGATCTTCGCTCCCACGGACGAGGCCTTCGCCGCCATGCCCGAGGCCGAGCGCACGCGTCTTCTGGATCCCGCCAACGCCCAGGAGCTGCGCAACCTGCTTCTCTACCACGTGATCGTGGCCGACGTTTCGTCGCGGCAGATCCAGGGCGCCCGCGGCGGCGTCGAGACGGCCAGCCGCACCCAGGTCCTGCTGGACGGCACGGGCGAGTCGCTCAAGATCGACGGGGCGACCATCACTCGCGCCGACATCGACGCCTCCAACGGCGCGGTCTTCGTCATCGACAAGGTTCTGAACCCGGCCCAGTCCATGGCCGCCGTCGGCGATGAGGAGGCCCCGGCCGCCGCCACCCCGGCGGATGAGACGACGGCGGACGAAGCCCCCGCGACGACCCCGCCGGCCGAGACGACACCGCCCCTGCCCGGCGACACCGACGCCGATTCCCCGGCGGCTCCGCCGTCGCCAGCCGCCGCCACGCCGACGCCGAACCCGACAGGGATCACCGAGACCACTCGCCCCGCCTCGCCCGGTGCGACGGTGCCGAGCGGCCAGCCTTCGGCGGTGACCACCACCGTACAGTCGCCGCCGGTGCGCAACCCGACCGACGGGCAGGTGGACGACGAGGAGGATCCGGCCAATCCGGCGCCGACGCCGGCTCCCAGGCCGGCCCCGACTCCGCGGCCGAACTGAACGGCCTTTCGGAGTGACGAAGGCGGCGGGCTCCGGCCCGCCGCCTTTCTCTCGTCTGGGTTTAACGGTCGGCAAACCGGTGGTGGGTAAGCTGAGCGCATGGAAACGCTCACGCCCGCCCACATCGCCGCGTTCGAGGCCGTTCTGAACCGCGTTCCGTCCGAGGACCGCGCCCGCCTCCACGCCATCAAGGAGGCCGCCGCCGCCGCCGCCGCCGCCTCGGCTCCGCACTGGGACTTCGACCAGCCGGGTCATCGCGCGGAAGAGGCGCTCCAGGCCGCCTTCGGCCCCGCGCTCACCGACGATCATCGTCGCGCCCTTGTCGCCATCTGGGGGCTGGAGATGCCCGCGCGCGTCCCCGCCGCGGACCTGCCCCAGGCGTCGTTGGAGCTTTATCCGGAGTGGATCGGGCGTCTCGCCGCCTTCTTGACCGACGGCGCGAACCCCTACGACCGCGACTTCTGGGCCAAGGACGTGCGCATCTCGCTGGTCCTCAGCGTGCCCGGTGCCCGCACGCAGATGATCGACCTGTCGTCGCCCATGGGGCCGGGCCAGATCCTGCGCCATGCGCGCGAGGGGTGGGGCTGGTCGGTGATCCCGGCCTACGCGGCCGCCCAGGCCTGGAAGCCCTGGCTGGAGGTCCACACCGAAAGCCGCGAACTCGGCGACTTCAACGAGGCCGGCTGGGACCGCGCCTGGGCCACCGCGGCCGAGATCCTGAAGCGCCGCCCCGAGATGGCCGGCATGCTGGGCTCGTCCTGGTTCTACGACCCGCCGCTGGAGCAGATCAGCCCGCGCCTGGCCTATCTGCGGATCAATCCGCTGAAGCACGGCGCCTTCCTGGTCCACCAGGGGCCGGGCGAGATCCACACCCAACGCGCCGCGACCAGCTCACCCACGCGCGCGGCCCTGATCGAGAAGGGCGAGTACACCGCCCGGTCCTGGATCGTCGCCTGGCCGCGCGCGCCCTGATCAAGTGGGCGGATGCAAGGAAGGCGGGGGAGTTGGCTCAGGCCGCCTGATTTCTTCGTATCCCGGGGCGCGCAGCGACCCCGGGGAGCCAGCGGCGCTGCACGCCGGCGGAGGCGGGCGGAAGGCGAGAGGCAGCATGCCGCACGCGCGGCAGCTTCGCGCAACCGCACCGCTAGATCCCGGCCTTCGCCGGGATGACGAAAGATGGGCAGGGCCCGAAACCTACGTCCGCTTCTGACGCATCACGTCGTTAGGGTTCCTCCGACGGTCTTTGACAATTCAGTCCCCCAAGGCGCTCGGTTGAACCCTGCCATTGCACGCGTTGCACGCGTCGCACGGTGTTTTTCCCATCCGCAGGACGAAGCGCCGCCGACTTCAGGCCCGTCAGACGCTCCGGACGGTGTTTTTCACCGTCGTCCACGCCTCGCCCACCGGCCGGATCTCCAGCCCGGCGGCCCTGGCCATGCGCAGCACCCGGTCCAGGTCGTCCGGCGTGCAGCCGTAGTCGGTTGGGTCGTCTGAGACGTCGTGAGCGTAGGCCGTCAGCCAGCCTCTCGACGCCGCCGCCTCGGTCATCAGCCCTTCCAGGTCGTAGTGGGGCAGCCGACGGCTCTCCAGACCGATCGACTTGATCAGCCCTCGGTCCTCTCGGCCCGCGTTGACCCCGTCGCGGACCCCGCGCCCCAGGTTGAACCGGCCGCGCACGTGCCGCTTGGCCGACACCGTCGCATCGCCGAACGGATAGGCGAAAGTGGTCATCCGGTAGCCGCCCAGCCGCTCGCCCACCCACGCCGCATTGGCGTCCAGGCTCAGCTTCAGCGCCGCGGAGTCCATGCGCAGCACGCTGGTGTGGCCGAAGGTGTGGCAGCCGACCTCGTGGCCCGCCGCGTGCAACTCCTGCAGATGTCGCTCTACGAACTGGTCGCGGTCCATGTTCCGCTGGCCCGCCAGGCCGCCGCAGACATAATAGGTCGCCTTGACCCCATGCTCGGCCAGGATCGGCCCTGCCTCGGTCCAGGCGGTCGCCGGGATGTCGTCGAAGCTCATCGAGAACACGCCCCGGGCCGGGGCGATCTCCACCGCCTCCACGTCGAGATAGCGCGCCGCTCGGCGCCGCATCTGGTCGATCTGCTTCATGGGTGCAGATTGCACCTGCCGCGCTTAAGGAACCGTATGGCGTCGCCTTGCCGCCAAAGGGCCGCCCGTCTAGGGTCCGCGGCCTTCTTCCCCGGACGAAAAAGCCTGCCGTGACGACCGAACCGCTCGCCTTCCAGGACCTGATTCTGACGCTCCACAAATACTGGGGCGATCAGGGCTGCGCGATCCTGCAGCCCTATGACATCGAGGTCGGCGCGGGCACGCTTCACCCGGCCACGGTCCTGCGCGCCTTGGGCTCCAAGCCCTGGAAGGCGGCCTACGTCCAGCCCAGCCGCCGCCCTGGCGACGGTCGCTACGGCGAAAATCCCAATAGATTACAACACTATTACCAGTACCAAGTCATTCTGAAGCCGAATCCCGACAATCTGCAGGAGCTCTACCTCGGCTCGCTGCGCGCCATCGGCATCGATCCCAGCCTGCACGACATCCGTTTCGTCGAGGACGACTGGGAGAACCCCACGGTCGGGGCCTGGGGCCTGGGCTGGGAGGTCTGGTGCGACGGCATGGAGGTGACCCAGTTCACCTACTTCCAAGGTGTCGGCGGCATCGAGGTGGACGTGGTCTCCGGCGAGCTGACCTACGGCCTGGAACGCCTGGCCATGTACGTCCAGGGCGTCGACAACGTCTACGACCTGAAGTTCACCAAGGAGGGGCTGACCTACGGCGAGGTCTTCCTGGAGAACGAGCGTCAGCAGTCCGAGGCCAACTTCCACGGCTACGACGTCGACGGCCTGAAGCGCCGGTTCGAGGACATGGTCGCCGAGGTCTCGCGCCTGCTGGCGATGACGGGCCCGCAGGGCCAGCCCCTGGTCCTGCCCGCCTACGACCAGGTCTTGAAGGCGTCGCACCTGTTCAACCTGATGGACGCCCGCGGCGCCATCGCCGTCGCCGAGCGCCAGAGCTACATCGGCCGCATCCGCGAGCTGTGTAAGGCCTGCGCCACGGCCTACGTCGAACAAGAGCGGAAAACCGCCTGATGCCCCAGCTTCTCCTCGAACTGTTCTCGGAAGAGATTCCCGCCCGCATGCAGCCGGGCGCCGCGCGCGACCTGGAGCGCATGGCCGCCGAGCGCCTCAAGGCCGCCGGCCTGTCCTATGAGGCGCTGACCACGTTCGCCGGCCCGCGCCGTCTGACCCTGGTCGTCGAGGGCCTGCCCGCCGCCACGCCCGACCGCGAGGAAGAGCTGAAGGGGCCCAAGGCCTCGGCGCCCGAACAGGCGCTGGACGGCTTCCTGCGCAAGACCGGCCTGACCCGCGACCAGCTGGTCGAACGCGACGGCGTGCTGTTCGCCGTCATCAGCCAGAAGGGCCAGTCCACGGCGGACCTGATCCCCGGCATGGTCGACCAGCTCGTCCGGACCTTCCCCTGGCCCAAGTCCATGCGCTGGGGTTCGGGCACGCTGCGCTGGGTGCGTCCGCTGAAGCGGATCGTCGCCGTGTTCGACGGCCATGTGGTCCCGTTCGAGATCGACGGGATCCCAAGCGGCGACCTGACCGAGGGCCACCGCTTCCTGGGCTCGGGCCAGCCGTTCGCCGTCAAGTCCTTCGAGGACTACCGGGCGAAGCTGGAGCGCGAGTTCGTCCTGCTGGACGTCGCCGACCGCAAGCTGCGCATCCTGGAGGCCGCCCAGAAGGTCTGCGCCGACAAGGGCCTGGCCCTGGTCGACGACGACGGCCTGCTGGACGAGGTCGCGGGCCTGGCCGAATGGCCGACCCCGATCCTGGGTGACATGGACCCGCAGTTCCTCGACCTCCCGCCTGAGGTCATCCGCTTGTCGATGAAGGTCCACCAGAAGTATTTCGCCGTCCGCGACCCGGCCAAGCATGGTCTGGCCCCGCACTTCGTCGTGGTGGCCAACGTCGAGGCCACGGACGGCGGCAAGGCCCTAGCCGCCGGCAACTCGCGGGTGTTGAGCGCCCGCCTGAACGACGCCCGCTTCTTCTGGGACGAGGACCTGAAGACCGGCTTCGAGGCCTGGTCGAAGAAGCTCCAAGGCGTCACCTTCCACGCCAAGCTGGGCACGCTGGCCGAGCGGGTCGACCGCATCGCCGCCCTGGCTCGCGAGATCGCCCCCCTGGTCGGCGCCGACCCCGACCAGGCCGAACAGGGCGCCCGCCTGGCCAAGGCCGACCTCGCCTCGGGCATGGTCGGCGAGTTCCCGGAACTGCAGGGGATCATGGGCGGCTACTACGCCCGCGCCTTTGGCGAACCCGACGCCATCGCCGACGCCATCCGCGACCACTACAAGCCACAGGGTCCCTCGGACACGGTGCCGACTGCCCCGCTGACGGTCGCCGTCTCGCTGGCCGACAAGCTCGACACGCTGGTTGGTTTCTTCGCCATCGACGAGAAGCCCACCGGTTCGAAGGATCCGTTCGCCTTGCGTCGCGCGGCGCTGGGTGTGATCCGGCTGGTGCTGGAGAACGGGGTGCGGATCGGCCTCGCCGAAGGGGCGGTCAGTGCAGCTCTCGCGGCTCAGGCCAACATCCAGCGCATGGTCGACAAGCGGTCTGTCGAAACCGAAGTGCTCGCCTTCTTCGCCGACCGCCTGACCGTCCTCTTGCGTGATCAGGGCCAGCGCCACGATCTCGTGGCCGCCGTTTTCGCGCTCGGCGACGACGACCTCGTCCGCATCGTGCGCCGGGTCGAGGCTCTGGCCGCCTTCCTCGCCACCGACGACGGGGCGAACCTGCTGGCGGGCTACAAGCGCGCGTCCAACATCCTCAGGGCCGAGGAGAAGAAGGGACCGCTGCCGGAGGGCTTGGTCCAGACCGGCCTGCCGAACCAGCCGGCCGAGGAGACCGCGCTCGCTTCGCCGCGCGGCGCGTCGACGGCCGTGGACGCCGCCCTGGAGACCGAGGACTTCGCCGCCGCCATGACCGCCCTGGCCGCCCTGCGCGCGCCGGTGGACGCCTTCTTCACCTCCGTGATGGTCAATTCGGACATCGCGGAAGAACGTGACAACCGGTTGAAATTGCTTGGACAAGTTCGCGGCGTCATGGGCCGGGTGGCCGACTTCGGCCAGATCGCGGGATAGGTCACTTCGTCCTTTCGTCATCCGGCGAAGGCCGGGACCCAGCGGCGCGCGAGAGCGCGAAGCTGTCACACGCACGGTTCGCTGAACCATCGCCTCCGCTGCGCTTCGGTGCCGCTGGGTCCCGGGGTCGCTGCGCGCCCCGGGATGACGAAAGGAGGAGGGGAGGCGCGCCCTACCGCCCCGCCAGGCCCGGCTGGTCCATGAAGGCCGCGTCCAGCCCGTACCCCGCAAACCGGGCCAGCCGCTCGCGCAGTCTTCCGTGCGCCGCGGTCCTCGCCCGGCCCGGCTCCGCCTCCGGCAGGAAGGCATTCTCGGCGCGGAAGGTCCAGGCGGCGACCTTCAGGCCCGCCGCGTGGGCGTCGCCGATCAGGGCCGAGGGCGTCCCCGGCGTCGGCTCGATCAGGGCCGTCTCGACCCCCACCCAGCCGGCGTAGCGGGCGATCGCGGCCAGGCCTTCGGGCGTCGCCATCTGCGCATAGCCGACGTCCGGCCGGTCGAACGGCCCGCCCTCCGCCGCCATCAGCTGCAGCAGGGGCGTGTCGATCCGGGCGCTCAGCCGTTCAAGCGGCCCGGCCTCGAAGCACTGCGCCAGCACCGGCGCGTCCGCCCCGGTCAGGCCGCGCCGCTCCAGCACGGCCACGAAGGCGTTCTCCATGAGCAGACCGTGGGCGGCGAAGTAGGAGGGATGCTTCAGCTCCGGGGCCACGCCGATGGTCCGTCCCGTCCGCGCCGAGGCCTCCCGGGCCAGGTCCAGCACCTCCTCGAAGGTCAGGATCGGCTCGCGCCTGTCCCAGGCGGTGTTGGCGGGCCTGAGCTCGGGCAGCCGCTCGCGGGCCCTCAGCGTCTTCAGCTCGGCCAGGGTGAAGTCCTCGGCGAACCAGCCGGTGACCGTCTGGCCGTCCACGGTCTTGGTCGCTCGCCGCGCGGCGTACTCGGGCCGGTCCGCGACGTCGGTCGTGCCGCCGATCTCGTTCTCATGCCGGACCACCAGCACGCCGTCGCGGGTCATCACCAGGTCCGGCTCGATGACGTCCGCGCCCTGGGCGATGGCCCGCTCATAGGCCGCCCGGGTGTGCTCGGGCCGCTCGCCCGAGGCGCCGCGGTGGGCGATGATCAAGGGTTCGGCCACGGCCGGGCTCCCGACGAGGATCAGCAGGGCGGTCAGGATGAGCCGGATCATGCCCGCCGGATAGGGCAGGGCGAAGACAGGAGGATGACGCCGGCGTCAGACCCCCAGGATCCAGCCCTCTTCCTGCTCCACCCGGGCGATCAGGTCCTCGGTCGCGCCCTTGGGCGGGGCGAAGGCCTTGGCCAGGTCGCCGACCTCGTCCATGTGGGCCAGGGCTTCGGCGACGGACCGCACCTGGGCCTGGTCCTTGAACTCACCCGTCTCGGGTTTGGTGGGGAACATCGACGGCCAGACTTCGACGATCAGGGCCGACAGGGGCTCCACGTCCGCGGCGTCAAGGGCGCGCCAGCCGGTGCCGAAGGGCCAGACCGCCCCCGACGGCCCCAAGGCCTCCAGAAGGCGGCGCACCACGGGGACGCCGGTCATCGTCTGTCCGCCCATGGCGCCCGCGCCATGCATCTGCCAGACGGACTTGGGCTGCAGCTTACCCTTCTTCGCGGCCGCCTCGGTGGCGCGGAACTCGGGGATGTCGGCGCGCGCGGCGGGCGGCTTGGTTGTGGTCAGCCAGCGTTGCGCCTGCTTGGCCGGCGCGCCCCAGAACGGCCACGCACTGTCTGTCATGAGGCGGTTCATCTTGGCCGCCACCTGATATCGGTTGTTGGTGTTGTCGGCCTTGTCCACGACGTTGGCGGCCAGGAATTTCCACATCGCCGACCAGGGCGTCCCGTCCAGCTTCAGGCGCGCGGACGTGCCGGCGGGATAGCCGAAGTTGAAGTCGAAGCCGACCAGCACCCGGTCGCCGCGCTTCCTGTGGTCGGCCAGGAGGCTGGCTAGCAGGGCCTCGCCCTCGGCGCGCGTGGCGACGTTGTGGGTCTCGGTGTAGAGTCGGAACCGGACGTCGCGCTTGGCCACGCCGACCCAGACCGACTGGTCGCCGAGCTTCTTGCCCTCGGCGGCCGTCCAGTCGGCAATGATATAGGCGTCGAACAGGCGGGCCACGGCGGCCTCCTTCAGGCAGTACGCGAAACGGGATGCGGGCTTCTAGCGCCCCCGGCCGTTCGCCGGAAGGGCGAACCTGCTCAACCCCTCAGCAGGGCTTCGAGATGCGATAGCCAGCGACGGCCGAGGCGCAGCGCCTCGCCGGGCGAACCGGTCTGCACGGGCAAGGCGGCGTCCCACAGGGCCAGTTCGAACTCGGGATGGCGCGCGTCGTCGAACATCAGGCGCAGCACCACCTGCTCGGCGTCGGGGACCAGGATGTCCAGGGACTTACGGGTCTCGCCCCGGCGCACCCGCGCCACCACGTGGCCGTCGACGATGATCTCGCCGCCCTCGATCTCCTCAAAGGCATAGACCAGGCCGGCGCCGCCGCGGTTCCACAGCACCGCCACCTGCGCCCCGTCGAAGTCCAGGCCGGCGGCGCGGCCTTCCGCGGGCGAGAGGGCCTCGGCCTCGGGAACCGCGCCCAGCGACTTGACCAATGTCCGGCGCATTCGGCGGACCGGCTCCATCCACCAGGCCAGGATCAGCGCCCCTGTGGTCAGCGCCGCCGCGGCCAGCGCCACCAGCAGGACCACCCGGAGCACCTCTCCCAAGGTCAGTCCTCCAGTTCGACCACGACGGGCACGTGGTCCGACGGCTTGTCCATGTCGCGGGCGTCCCGATGCGTCTCGACCCCGCGGAACCGATCGGCGGCCTGGGGCGAGAGCAGGTGAAAGTCGATGCGGATGCCGTGGTCTCGCTGCCAGGCGCCGGCCTGGTAGTCCCAGAAGGTGTAGGTCCCGGGCGGCTGGCGGCCCAGCTCGCCGGCGTCGGACAGGCCCAGGTAGCGCAGGGCGCGGAAGGCGGCGCGGCTCTCGGGCTGGAACAAGGCGTCGGTGATCCAGGCGGTCGGGTTCTTGGCGTCCCCCGGCGTTGGGATGACGTTGTAGTCGCCGCACAGGGTGAAGGCCTCCTCCTGCGCCAGCAAGGCCTTCGCATGGGCCTGGAGCCGATCCATCCAGGCCAGCTTGTAGGCGAATTTCTCGGTCCCGATCGGATTGCCGTTGGGCAGATACAGGCAGCCCACCCGGATGGGTCGGGAAGTTTCGATCACCGCCTCGATGTAGCGGGCCTGCTCGGCCTCGGCCTCATAGCCCGAGGCATCCACGCCCGGCAGGCCCCGGCGGACATCGCTCATCGGGTGCTTCGACAGCAGGGCGACGCCGTTGTAGGTCTTCTGTCCGTTGGTCTCGACGTTGTAGCCCAGGCTCTCGAACGCCTCGCGCGGAAATTTCTCGTCCAGGCATTTGATCTCCTGGAAGCCGACCACGTCGGGCTGCGCCGCCTCCAGCCAGGCCAGCACCGTAGGCAGGCGCGCGTTGACGGAGTTCACGTTCCAGGTGGCGATACGCATGGCCCCAAGCTAAGGCGCGTCGGGGGGCTCTGTGAAGCGGTGATCGCCCAAACGAGAAACGCCCCGGAGTTTCCTCCGGGGCGTCGTCGCAGACTTGGAGAATGCTTCCCTACGGGCGGCCGCCCGAGGGCGCCGCCTCGGCCGGGGCCGCCGTCAAGGTGCAGCCGCCGCCGATGCGCTGGGCGGTGGCGCAGGGATAGGTTTCCTGCGTGACGCCGTCGGCGCCGATCCGGGCGACGTAACCTTCGCCCTCGGCGGCGCATTTCACCTCGTAGAACTTGCCGTTGGCGTTGAAGCCCATCATGCGGACCTGGGTGACGTCGCAAGCGGCGGCGGGCGTTCCGGCCAGCTTGGCTTCCAGGGTGTCGGCCTGCTCTTGGCTGGTTGTAAAAATGCACTGCCCGCCCGACGAGTTCACCAGCAGGCAATCCTTCAGGTCCCAGCCCGAGGCGGCCTTCTGCAGCCAGTAGCCGTCGACGCCGGCGCAACCGATCTCGTAGACGATGGCGTCACCGTTCTTGCCGATGGCCTGAGCCGCGTCGATGTTGCAGGTGACGCCGGCTTCGCGCGCCCAACCGCCGATGACCGCCAGGCCGTTCTGGTTGGCCGGCAGCGCGCACTGCTGGCGACGTCGGCGTTGGGATCGCGTGCACGCGCGATGGCGGCCGTACCGGCCAGCTCGATGCAGCTGAAGGCCTGCGGCGGCGTATTGGCGATCAGCAGGTAGCCCGACGCATTGGCGCAGGCCGCCTCGTACACCTGGGCCTGGCCGATGGTTCCCGGGTTGATCGCCTCGGTCACCTCACAGGTGACGCCGGCGGCCGTCAGTTGCGCCTGGGCGGCGGCCTTGACCTGCTCCGGGTTCTGGGTCGCGCGCGCTCCCCGCTGCTGGCGACGGGGCGGGCGGCGTGAGCCGTAGTCGCGGGCTTCCTCACGTTCGTTGACTTGGCCCGACTGAGGCCGGTCGCTTCGGGTGGCGCTGGTTGCGCTGGTGGCGCGATCCGTCCCTGTGCGGTCGCCGGAAGGCGGTTGCTGGGCGAGTGCGGGCTGGGCGGCCATGCAGAGCGACAGCGCGAGCGCGCCGGCCAGGCCGAGCATCTTTCTGTTCAACACGAGGGAAACTCCGGAAGGAAATCGTCGGCGACACCCTTGGCCAGCGCATGAGGCGGGGTCAAGGCGTGAAGGGGAACGCTGGACTGCCGCGGATGGTTCGGGCTATCCATGCCTGAGTTGCGATTGGAGACGGACTTGCCGGACGGCGCCATCCCCCCCGAAACCTCAGCGGCGCCGATCGAGCGCGGGCTGACCTATCCGTTCGGGGCGCCGCCCGCGTCGGGCGAGGGGACCTGGGTCGCGCCGGACGTGCTGTGGATGCGTCTGGCCATGCCGATGGCCCTCAATCACATCAACGTCTACGCCGTGCGGGACGGCGAGGGATGGGCGCTGGTCGACACTGGGCTGAAGCTGTCCACGACCCAGGCCGAATGGGACGCGCTTCTGGCCGGGCCGCTGGGCGGACGGCCGGTGACCCAGGTGATCTGCACTCACATGCATCCGGACCACATCGGCCTGGCCGGCTGGCTTTGCGAGCGCTTCTCGGCGCCGCTGCTGATGACGCGGCTGGAATATGTGATGGCGCGGATGCTGCTGGCGGACACGGGCCAGCCGGCGCCGGAGAGCGGCGCGGTCTTCTACCGCGCGGCCGGTTGGGACGAGCCCCAACTGGAACGCTACCGCAGCGAGTTCGGCCAGTTCGGGCGGGCGGTGTCGCCCATGCCCGCCGCCTATGTGCGGATGCGCGACGGCGAACATGTGCGCATCGGCGGCCAGGATTGGCGGGTGGTCGTCGGCGAGGGGCACAGTCCGGAGCATGCCTGCCTGTGGCGCGAGGGCGACGGGATCGTGCTGGGCGGCGACCAGATCCTGCCGAAGATCTCCTCCAATGTGTCGGTCTGGCCGACCGAGGCCGAGGCCGATCCCCTGGGCGATTGGCTGGTATCGCTGGAGCGAATGAAGACCGTCTTCCCGGACGACGTGCTGGTCCTGCCTTCGCATGGCGAGCCCTTCCGGGGCGTGCAGACCCGGCTGGACGCCCTGATCCGGGGCCACCACGTGGCGCTCAGGCGTCTGGAGCGCGCCTTGCAGGAGCCCCGCCGCGCCGTGGACGTCTTTTCCGCCCTGTTCGCCCGCCCGGTGGGCGACGGCGTGCGAGGAATGGCGACAGGCGAAAGCATCGCGCACCTGAACTATCTGCTCCGCCAGGGGCGCGCCGTCCGAAGCCGAGACGCGGACGGCGTCGACTGGTGGAGCGCTGTCGATCAAGGGGAGGCGGCATGACCGACCACATCAAGACCGAACTGGCCGGCGGGGTCCTGACCGTCACCCTGGCCCGACCCGAGAAGAAGAACGCCATCACCCAGGCGATGTACGCCGCGCTGTCCGACGCGACCGAACGGGCCCGCGCCGACGACGCCGTGCGTGTGCTGCTGTTCCGGGGGGAGGGCGACAGCTTCTCGGCCGGCAACGACATCGCCGACTTCATCGCCATCGGCTCGCAGACGCAGACGCCGTTGGACATGTCGGTGTTCCGGTTCCTGAAGGCCCTGGCCGATCTGGACAAGCCGGCGGTGGCGGCCGTGCGCGGGCGGGCCGTCGGCATCGGCCTGACCCTGCTGCTGCATTGCGACATGGTGGTGGTGGCCGAGGACGCCCTGCTGTCGGCGCCCTTCATCAACCTGGCGCTAGCTCCCGAGGCCGCGTCCTCGCTGCTGTTGCCGGCGGTGCTGGGCCACCAGCGCGCGTTCGAGGTCTTCGCCCTGGGCGAGCCGATCGACGGCCGCACCGCCCTGACCTGGGGCCTGGCGAACCGGGCTGTTCCGGCCGATCAGGTCGAAGCGTCGGCGGCGGAGCTGGCCGGCAAGCTGGCCTCGCGGGCACCCAATTCCATTCGAAAGACCAAGGCCCTGATGCGGGATTCGGAGCGGCTGTGGACCCTGATGCAGCGCGAGGGCGAGGCCTTCGGCAGCCAGATGAAGAGCCCCGAGGCGATGGAGGCCTTCATGGCCTTCACCCAGAAGCGCGCGCCCGATTTCTCGAAGGCCGGCTGATATCGGTTGATTCGCGGGGACGCGGGCCTTAGGTGCGCGCCTCCATGTATGACGCCGCCGCTCCCAGCCCCGTGCGCATCGACGCCGAAACGCCCGCCGACGCCGCGTCGGTGGAGGCGCTGGTGCTGGCCGCCTTCGGTCCGGGACGCTTCGCCAAGACCGCCGAACGCCTGCGCGAACGGGCCGCCATCGCCGCCGGCTTCGTGGCCCGCGACGGGGGCCGGCTCGTCGGCTCGGTGCGTCTATGGGCGATCACCGTGGACGGTCGCCCGGCCATGTTCCTAGGGCCAATCGCGGTCGCGACCGACCGCCGCCGGAGCGGGCTCGGAGCCGACCTGGTCAAAGCTTGCGTGACTCATGCGGAAGCGACAGGGCGAGGGGTGCTTCTGGTCGGCGATCCGCCGTATTTCGGGCGGTTCGGCTTCGCGGCCGCTCCCAGCGCTCGGCTGCCGGCCCGGTCGATCAACACCGCGTGCTGTGGCTGGGCGAGGGCGACGCCGCCGGGGACGTGCGCGCCAGCGCCTGACCGATCGGTCGGAACGGTCCGCCCCCTACCGGGTTAGGCAAGCTCCACCGCGCGGAGACCTCATGCCGGTTCGACCCAGCGACACACCCTTCACGCTCAATCTGACGGGGCCGGGCAGCCACACCCTTTCGGTCGAGGCCGGGCAGGGCAGTCTCGCCATCGGCCCCAGGGGGATGCCCGGCGTTCGCAAGGTGGACGCCGTCGTCGAAACCGACGCGGCGGTGGATTGGGGCGCGTTCGACGGATTGACCGTGCCCGCCGGTTACCCCTGGCCGCGATTCTTCCACTACCACGGGCGGGACACGGGCTTCGCGGCCTGGTCGAGAGGTCGGCCCATCGAGGATTTCAGCTGGCGGCCTGCCGGGCCCGCCAAGCTCGATCTCGCGGGTGCGCGGATCGGGACTCTGGAACTGAGGCTCGCCGACGCGGACCTGGAGCTGTCGCTCGCGGGCGTTCAGGATGTCGGGACGCTGAGCATCGAAGGCGACCCGGACCGCCTGAAGGTCGCCGGCATGGGGCGGAAGGTTCCCGATCTTGAGTTCCAGCTGGCGCGGCGCGGTAAGGGAAGGACGCTGGCCTTGCCCAGCCAGGGCGGTCTGGCGACGGCCCGAAGCGTGACGGTGGGCGTGGGCCCAATGGGACCGGCGTTCGATTGCGCCTCCCTGCTGCAGTTCGAGCGCCTGGAAAGCCTGACCCTGTCCGGGGCCCTGACGAATCTGGACGCGCTGTCGCGACTGATCGGACTGCGACACCTAGCCATCCGGTTCTGCCCGGACCTGTCCGGATTGCCGCCGCTGGCAGACTTCCCGGACCTGACCGGTTTCATCGCCGCCAACATCGACAAGGGCGCGGCTTCGAACCTCAAGCGGCAGGTCGCGCAGCTGGCCGCCTCCGGTCGGCTGACGGAGTATGCGAACGTTTCCGCCCCCCGCGACGCCGCCTGGTTCGCGACCGAGTACGGCGCGCCCTTCGCCTGGTGGCCCGAGAAGATGGGCAAGAAGGCCGGCAAGGCCTACAAGACCGCCGCCGCAGCGGTGGGCAAGGCCCGTTCGGCCGCCGAGGCGAGGGCCGCCGTGGAGGCCTTCGTCGCTGCGATCAACGGCCTGCCGGGCGTCGAGACGAGCGAACGCGAGGACGTTGGAACGGCGGTGGATCGACTGGCGGGCCTGACCCCCGGATTGGTCACGGCGGCCGAGGCGCAGGCGTGGTTCGACGCCGCGCGGGACTTCTGAGCCTCGGGATGGCGAAGCCTGGTTGCGCAGAGGCCTTGCGAGCGTAAATCTCGGTCATGGCCGAGTCTCCTCCAGCCACTGGATTGGCCGTCGTCGCCGAGGCGGCGAGGCAGGCGCCTGGGCGCGGTTTGCCGCCGGTTCACCTGTGGAACCCGGCGCACTGCGGCGACATCGACATCGTCATCCGTCGCGACGGAGTCTGGATGCATGAAGGGTCGCCGATCGGCGGCCGGAACTGGTGCGGCTGTTCTCGACTGTCCTGCGCAAGGACCCCGACGGCTACTGCCTGGTCACGCCTGCCGAAAAACTGACCATTCGCGTCGAGGATCTGCCCTTCCGAGCGGTCTCGGCGGACCGGCGGGGCGCGGCTCTGGTGTTCGTCACCGACGTCGGCGACGAGGTCGAGGCGGGATCCGACCACCCGCTGGTGGTCGAGACGGACCTGGCGACCGGCGAACCCGCGCCACGGATTCATGTGCGCGCGGACCTTTGGGCTCGCATCGCGCGGTCCGTATTTTATGAACTGGTCGAGGCGGCGAAGGTCGAGGATGGCCGACTGGCGGTGCGATCCAACGGGGTCGCCTTCGCCCTGGGGCCGATCGGGGCCGGCGTCGCATGAGCCTGGCGACGCTGAGGCGGCGATTGGCCGAACGCCTGGCGCCCGCGTCGGCCTGGTCGGCGGACGCCCGCGCTGTGCGTTCGGACTTTGACCTGAACCCCGACGCGGAAAGGCCGGGCCGAGCCCTGCGGCCGGCCGCGGTGCTGATCCCGGTGATCGCGCGGCCCGAGGGCGCGACCGTCCTGATGACGCGCCGGTCCGACAGCTTGGCCAGCCACACAGGTCAGATCGCCTTCGCCGGCGGCCGCCTGGACCCTGGCGAGACGGCCGTGGCGGCAGCCTTGCGGGAGGCTTTCGAAGAAGTGGCGCTGGACCCAGCCTTGGTCGAGGTGATGGGGATCGGCGATCCTTATGAAACCGGCACCGGCTTCCTGGTCACGCCGGTGGTGGGATGGCTGGCCCAGCCCCCCGTGACCAGGCCGTCGCCTGAAGAGGTCGCCGAGGTGTTTGAGACGCCCTGGGACTTCCTGATGGATCCCGCCAACCACCGGCGGGACTTCTATGACCGCGAAGGCCAGCCCCGGCGCTGGTTCTGGGCGGTGCCGTATGAGCAGCGCTACATCTGGGGCGTGACCGCGGGCATCCTGCGGGCGCTGCAGATCCGACTGTACGGCGACGAAGCCGCGCCCCTGGCCGCCGCGGGCGAGGACGCCGCATGAGCCGTTTGGAAGGCCAGGCCTGGCTCTCCGCTCCGGCGACGCGCGCGGTGATGACGGCGCTGGAGGCGGCCGGCGGCTCCGGCTGCGCGCGGTTCGTCGGCGGCTGCGTGCGCAATGCCCTGATGGGGAGGCCGATCGACGACATCGACATCGCCACCGTTCTGAAGCCCGAGGAGACTGCGAGGGCGATTCGCGCCGCAGGGCTGAAGGCCGTGCCGACGGGGATCGAGCACGGCACCGTCACGGCGGTGGCGGAACGCACCCCGTTCGAGATCACGACGCTGCGCCGGGATGTCTCGACCGACGGGCGCAACGCCACGGTGGCCTTCACCGACGACTGGGCCGAGGACGCGGCGCGGCGCGATTTCCGTTTGAACGCGCTCTATGCCGACGGCGAAGGGGAGATCTTCGACCCGACCGGGGAGGGCGTGGCCGACGCCGCGGCCGGACGGGTCATCTTCGTGGGCGATCCGGAACGGCGGATCCGCGAGGACTACCTGCGCATTCTGCGCTTCTTCCGGTTCTTCGCCTGGTACGGGCGCGGCGAGCCCGACACCGCCGGCCTGGCCGCCTGCCGGGCCGAAAGAGCGGGCATGGAGCGGCTGTCGGCCGAGCGGGTGTCGAAGGAGCTGATGAAACTGCTGGCCGCGCCGGATCCTCGTCCGGCGATGCGGGCGATGGCCGACGCGGGCGTCCTGGCGCAGGTGCTGCCGGAAGCTCGAACCCTTGATCTGTTCGACCCGACGGTCGATCTGACGAACGATCCGGTGGCGAGGCTGGCGGCCCTGTTTCCGGTGCAGCCGCAGGCGATGCGCGAGGCTTCGGCGCGGCTGCGCTTTTCCAATGCGACGCGCGACCGCCTGACGGCCTTCGCCTTGGCCATGCCCGCGGTGGATCTGGGGATGAGCGAGGCGCAGGCGCGGGCGGCGATCTATCGCCATGGCCGCCAAGCAATCGCGGACGCCCTGCGGAGGCGAGAGGCGGAGGAGCCCGGGCGGATCCTCGACGCGGCGCGGCTTCAGGCGGTGGCGGCCAACTGGATCCCGCCCGCCATGCCGGTGGGCGGCAAGGACGTGGCGCGCCTGGGCGTGGCGCCCGGGCCCGAGACCGGACGGATGTTGAAGGCGTTCGAGGAAGGCTGGATCGCCGACGATTTTCCGGCGGACGGACACGCCGAACGGCTGGCGGCCCTGGTCAATCCGCCGCGCGGGTGAATTCGGTCACCACCGGCCGGTGGTCTGAGCCGGCGGGCCGGCCAAGCCTTCGGTCCAGCAGGGCCAGATCGGGCGACCGGTAGACCTGGTCGATCGTGATCCCGAACGCTGAGGGCAGGGCGTCCGGCCAGGTGCCCGGGAAGCCCGGCGCGGGGATCAGGCCCATGTCGTCTCGCACCTGCCGGCCGATTCGGGCGCTGGAGATGCTGTTGAAGTCGCCCGCGACGATCACCGGTCCTTCCAGACTGCGGCGGATGTCGGTCAGGGCCATCGTCTGGGTGATCTGGCCCCACTGGAACTGGTAGGGCCAGGGCCGGGTCAGGTGGACGCCGACGATGTTCACCGGCCCCAGGGGCGTGCGGGCGATAGCGCCGACCGAGTGCAGACCGTCGGGGGGATCGCGTAGCGGCGTCAGCGGATAGCGCGACGCGATCACCGAGCGCGAGGGGCCGCGGGTCTGATCCAGTCGGACCGACGCCACCCGATGCGGATAACCCTCGAGGATCTCGTCGGCTTGCTGCGCCGGTTCACGGCCCAGCTCGATCAAGACCACGACGTCCGCATCGGCCTCCTCGATCGACCGGCGGATCGCGGGGACGTCGTTGTTCAGATAGTACAGATTGGCCGAGTAGAGCCGCAGCGTGGGCGCGCCTGGCTGGGACCGGCCGACGGACGGGAACCACTGCGGCCAGACGGCGACGAGGAGCAGGGCGGCCACGCCTGTCGCCGCCAGCACCCATCGCCAGCTGCGGACCACAGCGAAGGCGACCGTGAGCAGGAGGGTCGCCGCCAGCGCCGGCGCGGTGAACTGGGCGAGGATGTCGATCCAACGATGACCCACGCCACTGAGGGCGGCCAGGGCGATCGGCAAAGGCGCCGAGAGGGCCGCGAGGGCGCAGAGATGGAACGCCAGCCTTGCCAGCGACAGGCGGGCGGGTTCTTTAAGGTGAACGCGGGTCGTCATGGCGCGTTATGGGCTCGCTTGGAGGGGTGCATGGCCAGACGGACCATCCGCGATATCGAGAAAATCTGGTCCAATGTCGAGGGCGTGAAGAAATTGTCCGACCGGGCGGTCGGGATCGGCCCATTCGGCATAGGCATGGACGGCTTGCTGACCTGGGTGCCGGTTGTGGGCACCGTCTACAGCGTGGGCGCCGCCGGCTGGCTTCTGGTCCAGGCGACACGGGCCAAGGCCCCGCCCGGCACCGTGGTCCAGATGCTAGCCTACCTGGGTCTGGACAGCGCCACGACCGCCATCGGCGAGGTGCCCTTCCTGGATTTCGTGCCTAGCGTAGTGGACGTCCTCTTCCCCGGGCATCTCCTGGCCGCCAAGGCCCTGCAGAAGCACATCGAAAGCACCCACTGGGTCGAGAGCAGCGAGCGCCAGGCCAAGGCGTCGGGCGAACACGAGCGGCATCTCGAAACCGTCCGAACCGATCCGAAGCTCAAGCGGATCGTCTATTTGCACGACTGAGCGTAGGGACATTTCGGAATTCCCAGCGAACCGAAATCGCCTAATCCATTGATCCATATGACTTAGGTGTTTGCTTCAGCGTCATGAACGCGCCTGGGCTGGCCGCGAGCTCAGACTGATCTCCGACATCGATTTCGGAGATTGCGATGAGCGACGACCAATCCCCTCGGCTGGCCCTGCCTTATCTGGCCGCCAGCCAGATGCAGAAGCACGTGACGTTGAACGAGGCGCTGACGCGTCTGGACGCCCTGGTTCAAGCGACCATCGTCAGTCGGACGCTCGCGATCCAGCCGGCCGCACCCATAGACGGCGACCTTCACATCCTGCCCGCCGACGCCGACGGGGCGGCCTGGAAGGCCTTCTCGCAAGGAGACCTGGTTCGTGCCGAAGCGGGCGCGTGGACGGTGGTCGACGCACCCCAGGGCATGCTGGCCTTCGTCGCTGACGCTAGGGAGTTCGTGGTTCGCCGGGAGGGGGGCTGGGAGCGCTTGGGCGAAACCCTGGGTGATGTCGGCCCGCTGGTGACGCTTGGGATCGGGACCAACGCGGACGCGAACAATCCGTTCGCAGCCAAGCTGAACAGGGCGCTGTGGACGGCGCGGGAGGCGGCCTCCGGCGGCGACGGCGATCTCAGGCTCACGCTGAACAAGGAAACCGCGGCCGACGTCCTGTCGCTGTTGTTCCAGTCGGGATACGGCGGCCGGGCGGAGTTGGGCCTGATCGGCGACGACAACCTGGCCCTCAATGTCAGTTCCGACGGCGAAGCCTGGCTGAACGCCTTCAGCGTCGATCGCGCGACCGGGCGCGTGACCTTCGGCCAGGGCGCGGGCCGGCGCGAGACGACGGTGCTGACGTCCGACGGGTCCTGGACGCGCCGGCCTGGGCCCGATCCGGTGGAGGTCGCGGCCGTAGCCGGCGGCGGCGGCGGAGGATCCGGGCGCGTTCGGAGCTTCGGGCGATCGACACGGGGGCGGTGGAGGCGGAGCAGGCGGGATCGCCCGCGCGACCTGGCCCGCGGACCGGCTGGCCGACGGACTGACGATCATGGTCGGGAGCGGGGGAGCTGGAGGGACGGCCTCGGCTGGAAGCTCGGGTGGCGACACGGTGATCGCGCTCGGATCGACCTCGATCCTCACAGCCGCCGGCGGGGAGGGCGGGGCGGGCGGCGCCGCGTCGAATGGAACAGGAGGGCGGGGGAGGGCGCGGGGCGCGCCGCGATCGAACGGCGGCGGAGCCTCCAGCCTGATCGCGCCCGGTGCCGTGGGCGACAGCCGCGAACGACCCGACTCGGCCGGTGGCGGCGGCGC
>NZ_JBNFOJ010000018.1:0-19707 GCF_057364705.1 Brevundimonas sp. CURTG3B2_SDJG | reverse complement strand
GGCGAGTGCGAGGCTCAGGCGGCGTCGCCGAATCCGGCCGGAGGGCGGCACGGGATTTACTCCAGCCCGGCGGCGCGCCGGTCGCTCCACGCGCGGAAGGTCCCGGCCGCCAGCGCCAGCACCACGCCGTAGCTGGCCAGGTTGATCACCGCATAGAAGGCCGCCAGCGCCGGCCTGACGTCGATCAGCGTCAGCAGGTGGATCATCACCACAAGCCCTTGCAAGGCGCAGGCCCAGACCGGCCAGGCCCGGCGGCTCTTCCACGCCAAGCCGGCGTAGACCGCGGTCATCAGGCCGTCGATCGCGATCAGTCCCCACTGGGGGCCGGACAGCGCGCCTTTGTCCTGGATCAGCAGCGAGGCGAACAGGGCCAGCAGATAGGCGCCCGCGCCGATGCGCTCCGGCTCGTCGCCCTTCAGGAAGGCGAAGCCGCCGACCAGCACGACGATCCCGAAGCCGACCTGCGAAGCGAGGGTGTCAAACATCGCCGAGTGCCACGGCCGGGGGCGGCGCGCGCGGGGTCATCGGTCTTACTCCAGTCCAGCGGCGCGCCGGTCCTGCCAGGCCCAGAAGGCGCCGACAGCCAAGGCGCCCAGGACGCCGTAGGTCGCCAGGTTGTTGACGGCCGCGAAGGCGTCAGCGGGCGGCTTCAGATTGGCCAGCAGCAGGATGTGGCCCGTGACGATCAGGCTCAGGAAGGCCGAGGCCCAGATGGGCCAGGCGCGCCGGCTCTTCCACGCCAGCCCGGCGAAGACAGCCAACAGGATCAGATCGATGCCCATCCGGGCCCACTGGACCACCCCCAGGCCCTTGCCGTCAGAGATCAGCATGGAGGCGAGCGAGGTCAGCACGAAGGCCGCTCCGCCGATGCGCTCGGGCTCGTCCCCCTTCAGGAAGACGAAGATGAGGACGAGGATCGCGATCGCCGCGCCGATCTGCGGGTAGATGGTGTCAAACACAGAATCGCCCCCGTGCCGCAAAGCATGGGGGCGACAATGCCTGAAGTCAGAGGGCGCGGAAATGTCCGGCCCTCGACATTACCTCGAATTAAACCGCGCGGAGACGGTGCTCGCCGGTGGTGTCCGGACGCTGCTCGCCCTGGCCCTTGTTGTCGAAGCCGATGGCGTAGGTGCCCCAGCCCAGACGGCGGTGATCCTTGGCCAGTTCGTCGTGGCAGGTCACCATGGCCTGACGGGCGGCGCTCAGGGCCGCGATGGCCTCGAGAGCCTTGGTCTGGGCTTCGGCGCCCATCACCGGCGAAATATTGAGCGCGGCGCGCGTGCCGATGAGCGACTGCACGAGGGTGGTCGCCTGGGCGATCGCCTGATCCACCGCCTTTTCGGTCGCATTGAGGTCGCCGGCGACGCTGGCGATGACTGCAGCCTTATCCATGAGAAGCCTCCGAACTGAACAGATATCGCGGCCTTTATCATATATTAGGGCTGTCCGGTAGGGATTTGTTAGTCGTATTCGTCAGCGCTTTATTAACCGTTTGGACCTCGGCCGGATTCGGAGACACGCCGGAGGGCGGCGGATCGCCGGGCTTGTCGAGGGGGCCCACCGCAAGGGTGTCCAGGCCCATCTTGCGGGCGAGGGCGGCCAGGGTGTTGTGGGTCTGCACCAGATGCGAACGGGCCTCGGCCAGGGCGCTGATGCTGGCGGCGGCGCCGTCGAAGGCGCGTTGGCCCGCCACGGCGGACAAATAGGCGTCGGCCCGCGCCGACGGCAGGGCGGCGGCGAGCGTCGCGGTTTCCGATAGCGCCTGATCGACCGCGGCCTCGGCCGCGTAGAGACGGGCGGCCAGCGCCTCGCCGATGGATTGCCTGGTCATGTGAGGTTCCTCTCCGGGCGTCGCTTCGCCCGGCGGAAATCAACCATAACGAGAAATTAAATACAACTATAAGTCATGTTCGGCGACCAGGAAGTGGGCGCTCAGGGTCGCGATCGGGTGGTCCTCGTCGTCCTGCCAGGCGTCGGCCTGGACATGGGCCACGCGGCGGCCGGCCTTGCTGATCCGCGCCCGGGCGTGCACGTCGACCGGACGTCCAGAGCGCAGATAGGCGACCGTCACATTGATCGGGCGCGGCAGCTTGAGCCGCGGGTAGAGCAGGGCGACCTGGGCGACCGCCGTCAGCTCCAGCATCGCGGCCGTCGATCCGCCGTGCAGCGCCGGCAGCACCGGATTCCCGATCAGTTTGGGCGCGAACGGCATGGTCGCCGTCAGCACCTCCCCTTCGCGGCGGGCGGTCAGGCCCAGGAAGCGGGCGTAGGGCAGGGCGTCGAACAGCTCGCTCATGCGCCGCCCTCCGTCCGCGGCTTCGGATCGACGCCGGCGCCGCGCGCGCCGTTGGAGGTCAGCATGTAGGCGCTCTGGGCGGCCGCCACCGGGTCGTCGGGATGGTCCTCGAACGCCCAGGCCCGGACGAAGGCGATCGACCGGGTCAGGCGGTAGCAACGCGCCTCGGCGATCAGGTCCCGCCGGGGGCGGGCGGCGCGCATGTAGTCCACCCGCAGATCCAGGGTCGCGATGGGCTCGAACCGATCCAGCGCCACCCACACGGCCATCCCGCCGACGTGGTCCAGCAGGGTGGTCACCAGCCCGCCGGCCAGCACTCCGGTCTCCGGGTCGCCGACCAGGTCCTCGCGCCACGGCGCGCGCAGGCGAACCCGGTCGCCCTCCAGGCCGTCGTAGGCGAAACCCAGCGCCGTGGTGTGGGCGGCGGCCGAGGCGAGCTGGGGCAGGAGGGCGGTCAGGGGCGAGGCGGACATCTTCCTGCTATCGGCCGGGAGCCCGGTTGAGCGCAAGCGCGCGCCATGCGTTCCTGTCCCGCGTCCTTTCAGGACCGGGAGACGAACCGCCGCATGATCCGCTTCGAGGACCTGCTCAGGCCCACCCCGGCTGGCCTCTACTGCCCGCCCGGCGACTTCTACGTCGATCCGGTGGCGCCCGTGGACCGGGCGGTGATCACCCACGGCCACGCCGATCACGCTCGTCCGGGTCACGGCGCTGTCCTGGCCACGCCCCAGACCCTGGCGATCATGGCCGAGCGCTACGGCGAGGATTTCGCCGGTCGCCGCCAGCCCTCGGGCTACGGCGAGACCGCGTCCCACGGTGGCGTCGAGATCGTCCTGGTCCCCGCCGGCCACGTCCTGGGCTCGGCCCAGGCGGTGATCCGCTGGAAGGGCCTGACCATGGTGGTCTCCGGCGACTACAAGCGCCGCCGCGATCCGACCTGCCGCCCTTTTGAGCCCGTGCCGTGCGACGTCTTCATCTCGGAGGCGACGTTCGGCCTGCCGGTCTTCGTGCACCCGCCCGACGCCGACGAAATCGCCCGCCTGGTCCGCTCCCTGAGCCAGTTCCCCGACCGCGCCCACCTGGTCGGCGCCTATGCGTTAGGGAAGGCTCAGCGGGTCATCCGCCTGCTGCGCGAGGCGGGCTGGGATCGCCCGGTCTACGTCCATGGCGCGCTGGACCGGCTGAACCGGCTGTATGCACGCGAAGGCGTCGATCTGGGCCCGCTGGCGCCCGCCACCGGCCTGAAGGGCGACGCCCTGGCCGGCGAGGTGATCTTGGCCCCGCCCTCGGCCACGCGGGACCGCTGGGCGCGGCGCTTCGCCGATCCGGTGACGGCCTTCGCCTCGGGCTGGATGGGCGTTCGCGCCCGGGCGCGGCAGCGCGGGGTGGAGCTGCCCCTGGTCCTGTCCGACCACGCCGACTGGCCAGAACTGACCGCCACCTTCCGCGAGCTGAAGCCGGCCGAGGTCTGGATCACCCACGGGCGGGAGGAGGGATTGTTGCGCTGGTGCGAGTTGAACGGCCAGCCCGCCCGCGCCCTCAGGTTGGTCGGCTACGACGAGGAGGACGAGGAGGCAGGGGCCGAGCTAGCCCGCCCGGCGGACGTCGCTTGAACCGCCCGGGGAGGCGGCCGACGACTGCTCCAGGGCTGCGTTCATCGCCATGCGCAGCCGCTCGGGCTTGATCGGCTTCTCGACCACGGCGGCCATGCCGATCGACAGGTATTTCCGGGCGTCCTCCGGATCGGCGTTGGCCGTCAGGGCGACGATCGGGATCGAGCGCACGGGGCCGTCCAGGGCGCGGATGGCCTGGGTCGCCTGGACCCCGTCCATGCGCGGCATCTTGATGTCCATCAGGACCAGATCGAAGCGGCGCTCCTGCACCGCTTCCAGGGCCTCGACGCCGTCCTCGGCCGTCTCCGAGGTGCAGCCGAACATTTCGCAAAGCGCCTGGGCGACGACCCGGTTGGTGGCGTTGTCGTCCACGATCAGGATGTGCGGCGTCTCGTGGATGTCGAAGTCGGTCAGGTTCTCGACGTTCGAAGCGGCGGCCGAGCGCGCCTCGGCGCGCGCCGCCTGCAGGTCGAAGGCGAAGGTCGCGCCCCGGCCCGGATTGTTCTCGGCCCAGATGCGGCCGCCCATCCGGTCGACGATCTGCCGGCAGATCGACAGGCCCAGGCCGGCGCCGTCGGGGCCGGACCCGTGCACGAACGGCTCGAAGATCAGGTCGACGCGATCGGCGTCGATGCCCGGCCCGTCGTCGCGGATGCGGGCCTCCAGCCGGATGCGGTCGCCGTGGGCGGTCGCCTTCAAGCTGGCCTCGACCACGCCGTTGCGGGCGAATTTCAAGGCGTTGCCGATCAGGTTGTTGAACACCTGCTTCAGCCGCATGCCGTCGATCACGGCCGCCAGTTCGGTGTCGCCCTCGTAGCCGACCATCAGGCTGACGTTGTCCTGCGAGGCGCGCGGAGCCCACATCGCCTGGACGTCGTCCATCAGGGCGCGCAGGGGCGTGGGTTCGCTCTGCAGCTCCAGCTCGCCGGCCTCGGCGCGCGACAGGTCCAGCGCGTCCTGCAGAATGCGCAGCAGGGTCTCGGAGGATTCCACGATGGTCGCGACGTGGGCCTGGGCCTGCTTGTTCAGCGGCTGGCGGCGCAACAGCTCGGCCACCGCCAGCACACCGTTCATCGGCGTGCGCAGCTCGTGGCTCATGATCGCCAGGAACTGGCTCTTGGCGCGGGCGGCGGCCAGCGCCTGGGTGCGGGTGTCGGTGAGCACGCGGGCTTGGTCGGCCAGCTCGGCGTTCTGCTGGCGCTGGCGGTCGTTGACCGCCTGCAGCAGGGACACGGCCGTGCCCACGCCGTGATACCGGCCCTCGCGGGTGACGATGAAGCCGCGCATCAGCGCGCCGGGCCCGCCCTTCAGCAGGGTGTCGCAGAAGGCGTCGATGCTGACCCCCGCCTCGACGATCGCGGGTTCGGCGTCCATCAGGTGCACCACCGGGCGGCGGGCGTAGAGGGCGTGGCCGAAGGCGCCGGCGATCTTGAGCAGGAAGGCGTTGCGCTCGATCAGGCCGACCGGACGCGTGCCTTCGACGACGGGGATGACCAGGGTGTCCGGCTCGCGTTCGAAACGCGCGAAGACGTCGCTTCCCGGCGTCTGGGGCGATATCGCCTCGGCGCGCTCTGTAAGGGCTTCGATCGTCGGCATGCCGGCCGGAACTCCACTGGGACCGGTGGACAGTTAAAGCGGAACCGTTTGCGGAAGGGTTAAGGTGAAAGTCGCCGTTTTTGCGCCGCTTTTGCCCCGCCGCGCGTGCTGGTGTAGAAGGCCTGCCCCGCCTCCGGACCTCCGGAACGGCTCCATCTCTTTGTGCATGCGCGCGGCCGACCGGCCGACCGCAGGTTTGTCATGAGCGAAATCGGCCAGAACACCGCCACGACCTCCGCCCTCGTCCTGTTCTCGGGCGGGCAGGACAGCGCCACCTGCCTGGCCTGGGCGCTGGAACGCTTCGACCGGGTCGAGACCGTCGGCTTCGACTACGGCCAGCGGCACGCGGTCGAGATGCAGGCCCGCCTGGACGTCCGTGCGGGCATGGCCGAGGTGTTGCCGCAGTGGGCCGGCCGGCTGGGGCCCGACCACGTGGTGGACCTCACCGGGTACGGAAAGATCGCCGAGAGCGCCTTGACCGCCGAGCGGGCCATCGAGATGGACGCGCGCGGCCTGCCCACCACCTTCGTGCCGGGCCGCAACCTGGTCTTCCTGACCTGCGCCGCCGCCCTGGCCGACCGCCGGGGGCTGGAGGTGCTGGTCGGCGGCATGTGCGAGACCGACTACTCCGGCTATCCCGACTGCCGCAACGACACCATCCAGGCCATGGCCCGCGCCCTCAGCCTGGGCCTGGACAAGCCGGTGGTGATCGAGACGCCGCTGATGGCCCTGACCAAGGCCGAGACCTGGGCGCTGGCCGACCGCATCGGTGGAGACGCCCTGGTCGAGCTGATCGTCGAGGCCAGCCACACCTGCTATCTGGGCGACCGCGAGCACCGCCACCCCTGGGGCTACGGCTGCGGCGAGTGCCCGGCCTGCGAACTGCGCGCCGCCGGTTATCAGGAATGGGCGGCCCCCAGCGTGCCGGCATGACCTATTCCGCCAAGGAGGTCTTCCTGACGGTGCAGGGCGAGGGCGGCCAAGCCGGCCGGCCGGCCGTCTTCCTGCGCTTCGCCGGCTGCAACCTTTGGAACGGATTGGAGCGGGACCGCGCCCAGGCGGTCTGCACCTTCTGCGACACCGACTTCGTCGGGACCGACGGAGACGGCGGCGGCAAGTTCCAGACGGCCGAGACCCTGGCCGACCACGTCGCCTCGATGTGGCGGGGCAGGGCGGGGGACCCCCGACTGGTGGTCTGCACCGGCGGCGAGCCCTTGTTGCAACTGGACCCGCCGCTGATCGCGGCGCTGCACGCCCGCGGCTTCGAGATCGCCATCGAATCCAACGGCACGCTCCAGGCGCCGGAAGGCGTCGACTGGATCTGCGTCAGCCCCAAGGCCGACGCTCCCGTCGTCCAGACCTCGGGTCAGGAGCTGAAGCTGGTCTTCCCGCAGGAGAAGGCCATGCCAGACCGGTTTGAGGCGCTCGATTTCGAGCGCTTCTGGCTCCAGCCCATGGACGGCCCAGACCGTGAGGCCAATACGGCCGCGGCCATCGACTACTGCCTGACGCACCCGCAATGGCGGCTCAGCGTCCAGACCCACAAATACATCGGCGTCCGCTAATGCCCGTCTTCGAGATCACCAAACAGGCCACCTTCGACGCGGCCCACCATTTCCCCAACGAACCCGAGGGCAGCATCTACCGCCGCGTCCACGGCCATTCGTTCACGGTCGAGGCGACGGTGCGTTCCGAGGTGCTGGACGCCGAGCATGGCTGGGTCGCCGATCTGGGCGCGCTGGACCGGGCTCTGAAGGCCTGCGCGGAACAGCTGGACCACGGCATGCTCAACGCGCACGAGGGGCTGGAGCTGCCGTCCCTGGAGAACCTGTGCCTATGGTTCGCCGCCCAGCTGAAACCCGAGTGGCCGGGCCTGTGCCGCATCCAGGTCGCGCGCCCGACGATCAACGAGCGCTGCGTCCTGAGCCTGTGACGGCCGTCTAGCAGTCGCGGCCCTGGCGCTGGCGCTGCTCGCAGCGGCGCTGCTCCCGCTCATGGGCGCGCTGCTCGCGCTCGCGCTTGGCGCGGGTCTCCTCGTCCGAGGTGGTGACGGCGTCCACGCCGGCTCCGACGACCGAGGCTCCGGCGCCGACCACGGCCGCCCCGGTCCCGACCACGGCGCCCACCAGGCATCCCTGCAGCATCAGGGCGCCCGCCAGAAGAACGGACAGGGCGGCGGTCTTGCGGATGGCGCTGGACATGGCGTGATCTCCCGACGGCTCAGGGTTAACCGCCAATGGTGAACGCAGTCTGACGCCGGTCCGCGGCCAAAGCGGGGCGCGTCCGGCGTTGATGTCGGCCTCGTCCCGCCCTAGAAGCTGCCTTCGCTTCGGACGGGCGGCTAGCTCAGCTGGTCAGAGCACCTCGTTACACCGGAGGGGGTCGGGGCTTCGAACCCTCGCGCCCACCATCCGGCCCAGACAGCCCCGGACGGGCGCGAAAAAGGGGCCGCGGATCGCTCCACGGCCCCGTTTCCTTGGTCCGGCGGCTTAGAACCGGAAGCTGGCCCGCAGGAACAGCATGTAGCGCACGTAGTCCTCCAGCAGCTCCGCGTCGGCGCTGACCGACAGCATGCCCAGTTCGTTGCCGACGTTCATCCGGAAGCCGATGATCGGCCCACCGCCCTCGATGGTCTCGGGGGTCAGCCTGAAGTCCGGGCCGCCCGAGCGGAAGCGGGCGATGGTTTCGCCCGGATCGACCGAGATGTTCTGGCGCCAGCCCAGGCGCAGCTCGGGCCGCAGCCAGCTGTCCTGGCCCATGGCCATGCCGATGTTGACCGCCGCGGTAGCCGAGAACAGGTGGCCGTCGCGGTCGTCGATCTCCAGATCGAAGCCGTCGCCGCCGCCGGTCTCGACGTGGCCGTCCTCGCTCAGCGAGAAGTACTCGGCGTAGACCTCGGGGCGGATGCTGAACCGGCCGAAGTTGCGCTCGTAGGACGCGCCCGCGGCCGCCGACAGGGTCAGGCCGTTCCAGTCCGAGGTGCTGGTCAGGTTCAGGCCGCCGCCCACCAGGCGGCGTTCGGATTCGAAGGTGGCGTAACCCGCGGCGGCGCGCGCCCAGGTCGTCCAGTACTGGCCCTGGGCCCGCCAGTATAGGCCCAGCTCCAGCAGGTTCGCCGACAGAACCTCTTCGGCCTCGGATTCGGGATCTTCCAGATCCGACGAGGTGAAGGCGACCGAGAGGCCCAGAGCGCCCAGGCCCGTGCCACGTTCGACGCCGCCGGCCACGCCGAAGCCTTCCGAGCGGAACCCGTAGGTGTCGGTCTTCTCCTTGTCGGCGTAGAAGTTGATCTCCTGCACCCAGGCGCTGGTCTCGCCCGGCGCGGCCGAGGCGTTGCGGCCGGTCAGGGCGCGCGTCACGGCGTCCACGCCCGACGACAGCGACATCAGCGGGCCACCCGAATGCTCGGGCAGCAGCTGTTCGTACAGGTTGAAGAAGTCGTCCCGGCTCAGTTGGCTCAGGAAGGCCGCGCGCACGTCCGCGTCGCGGCTCAGGGCGCTGTAGAAGGCGTCGTACATCGACGCCTCCGAGGCGATCATGCCGGCTTCCGCGGTCGTGCGCTGGCGCACGTCGGCGTAGACGACGCCGTTGGCCGCGTCCACGCCGCCTTCGACCACGTACAGATAGGG
This sequence comes from Brevundimonas sp. CURTG3B2_SDJG, assembly GCF_057364705.1. Classification (NCBI taxonomy): domain Bacteria; kingdom Pseudomonadati; phylum Pseudomonadota; class Alphaproteobacteria; order Caulobacterales; family Caulobacteraceae; genus Brevundimonas; species Brevundimonas sp. CURTG3B2_SDJG. The sequence continues at coordinate 10,573 of NZ_JBNFOJ010000018.1, read as the reverse complement.
CGAGTTCTTCTCGAAGGACGTCATGTCCAGCTGACCGACGTTCAGCGTTCCGGCGTCGATCAGGTTGAACCGGCTCGGCGCGGTCAGCAGCGATTCGAAGCGCACGCCCAGGCCCGCGCCGGTGGCCAGGTTGGCCGTGCCGGTGACGTTGAAGCCCCCGGTCCTGTTGTTGGTCGGATCGACCGTGACGATCAGGTCGCCGTCGGCGCCGACGTTCAGGTCGGTGATCGTCTGGGTGCTGGTCTGGCGGGCGTCGAGGGTCCCCTTGGTGACGTTGATCGTCAGGGCGCCGTCGCTGTCGCTGACCGCGCCGCGCACCACCGCCCCGCCGGTGATGTCCAGCCGGTCGGCGCCCGCGCCGAACGACATGTCGCCGGTGACCACGCCGTTGCGGATGTCCATCAGGTCGGCGCCCGAGCCGAACTTGATGTCGCCGTTGATGACCGGCTCGTTGCTGTCGGTGACGCCGTCGCCGTCGGTGTCCGGGTCGCTCGACGAAGGCGTGCTGGCCACGCCGTTCTGGGTCAGGGTCACGCCGGTGGTGTTGGCCGATACGTCGATGGCGGTCCTGGTCCCGGTGATCGGGTCGCCGTCCTCGTTGGCGATGACGTTGGTCTGGATCGTCTTGGTGTTGGTGATCGAGGTCAGCGTGCCGCTGAGGTCCAGCAGGGCGGTGGTGTCGGAGACGCCGCCGCCGGCCGAGGCCAGGATCGTGCCGTTGTTGACGAGGCTGGTCACGTTGGCGCCGGCTTCGATCCGGATCGCGGTGGCCTGCGAATTGGTGTCCCCGCCCGCCACGCCGGCGCTGATGGTGCCGGTGTTGACGAGGGTGGGCGTGGTGGTGCCCTGGCCGATGCGGATCGCGGTGGCGTCGGCCTCGAGGCCCGCGGCGGCGATGGTGCCCTCGTTGCGGATGCCGCCGGCGATCGTCACGGCGTGGCCGGCGCCGCCGCCGGTCTGCACGGCGACGGCGTCGAAGCCCTTGTACAGGCCCTGGGCGGTGACCTGGCCGCGGTTGATGAAGCCGTACGCCGCATCGCCCGTTCCCGCGACGCCCAGGTTGACCGACTGGGTGGCCGAGCCGATCTGAATCGCGGGCGCCGAGCCGAAGCTGCTGATCGTCGCCGTCGTCTCGTTGACGTCGGGGACGCCGTCGCCGTCGCGGTCGGTGTCGTCGCGGTTCTTGACGCCGTCGCCGTCGTCGTCCTCGTCGCCGTTCTTGACGCCGTCGCCGTCGTCGTCGCCCTCGATGCCGGCGGCCGAATAGGCCGGGGCCCGGTCCAGGATCACGCCGGCTCCGACGTTGGCCCCGATCCGCACGGCCGGACCGCCGACCAGCAGGTCGTCGGGATCCAGTTCGTCCACGAACACGAAATCGTCGTCGTTCTCCGGCGTTTCGACATAGCCTTCCGGCCGAACGGGAAGCGCGGTGGTGTAGCGGAAACCGCTGGCCGTGATGGCGCCGCCGATCGCCACGCGTCCGCCGACGTTGCCGTCCAGGGCGACGCCGACCGCATTTTCGCCGCGGGCGCTGATGCTGCCCGTCAGCTCGACATCCCCGCTGATCGCGCCGGTCGTATGGACGCCGTAGCTGTTGTTGCCGACGACGTTGATCGTGCCGAAGGATTCCAGGTGGCCCGTCAGCGGGGCCTCGACCGAGATGCCCGCCGAGTTGTTGCCGTCGACCGTGATCCTGCCGGCGCCTTCCAGGCGGATGTTGCCGACGACAGGGGCGGCGCCGACCACGCGCACGCCGTACCGGTCCGAACCGTTGGCCCACGGGCCGTCGATGTCGCCGTCGTTGTCGGTGTCCGTGTCCGTGTCGCTGGTGATGTCGTCGGCGACGGTGATCGATCCGCCGATCGTGACGTTGGCCGTATTGCCCCCGTTCACCAGCAGGCCGGTCGAGCCGCTGGCCGAGTTGAGCATCGTGATCTGGCCGCCGGTGTCGATGGTGACGTTGTGACTGGAGTTGACGGTCACGCCGACGCCGCTGGCCACGTTGACCGCGCCCCCGCTGGCGATGCGGATGGTGTCCGGCCCCGAGCCGGTGGCCGTGGACGTGGTGATCGGCGTCGTGCGCGCCGTCGAGATCACCACCTCGGCCATGGCGCCGGAAGCCGTCAGCAGGGGAGCGATCGCCACCGCGGTCGCGAGCAGAATACGCATTCGGAATTAAACCCCTGTGGACAGACGCGCAGAGACGCGGGCGATCCTCTAACAGGGACCGCGCCAGCATGCCTCAAGTTTCTCGAATTTGAGGCGAATGCAAGGCCGAACCCGTCCGGGCGGCCGCATTCGTCAAGCGGGAGTATTGCCAAACATGAAAGCGAAGTGATATCACTTTCATATCGATCCAGGAGGGAGATCATGACCGAAGCCGCCACCGTCCATACCCGATCCGCCGAGCGTCCGGCCTCGACCGCCAACGGCATTCTGATGCTGTTGGTGGGACTGGTCCTCATGGTCGGAGGTCCCGTCCTGATCGCTCAGGACCCGGATGGCGTCCTGCGAATCGTCGTCGGCGTCCTCGCGGCCGTCGTGGGCCTGTTCCTGCTCTGCGGCCTGTACTCGCTGCAGCCCAACGAGGCCGTGGCCATCCTGCTGTTCGGCGACTATCGCGGCACGGACCGCAAGACCGGCCTGCGCTGGGTTCTGCCGTGGTACAGCCGCAAGAAGATCAGCCTGCGGGTCCGCAACCTGACCTCTGACAAGCTGAAGGTGAACGACAAGCGGGGCAGCCCGATCGAGATCGCCGCCAACGTCGTCTGGCGGGTCGAGGATTCGGCCCAGGCCCTGTTCGACGTCGACGACTACCAGGCGTTCGTGAACATCCAGGTCGACACCGCGCTGCGCGACATCACCTCCCACTACGCCTACGACCATGGCGAGGAGGGCGATGCGCCCGAGATGACGCTGCGTTCGGACGCCGAGGACGTCGCCGCCCGGCTGCGGGACGAACTGGTCCAGCGGGTCAAGGTCGCCGGCGTCGCCGTCGATGAGGCTCGCCTGGCCCACCTGGCCTATGCGCCCGAGATCGCCGGCGCGATGCTGAAGCGGCAGCAGGCCGAGGCCGTCCTGGCCGCCCGACGCCTGATCGTGAAGGGCGCCGTCGGTATGGTCGAGGCCGCGCTGGCCGACCTCAACGACCGCGGCGTCGTCGACCTGGACGAGGACCGCAAGGCGGCCATGGTCTCCAACCTGCTCGTCGTGCTGTGCGCCGACCGCGAGGCCCAGCCCGTGGTCAACACCGGCACCCTGTACGGCTGATCCGATGGCGGGCAAGCCCAGGAAACCCTTCCTGATGCGCGCTTCGCCCGGCGTGATGGCGGCGGTCGAGAAATTGGCCGCCGCCGAGCTGCGTTCCGTCAACGCCCAGGTCGAGGTGCTCCTGCGCGAGGCCTTGTCGCGGCGGGGTGTTCCGACCTCTGAGGATCCATCCTCGGCTAAGGACGCTTGAGCTTTGCCCGGCCCGAGAGTACGGCCGCGCTCATGGTGAAGTCGCATATGTCCCGGGTCCGCAAGGCCCGCCGCATCCAGAAGCGGGTCCGGCGCGTTGGAGCAGCCAACATCAGCGCCGCGGAGGCCGAACTGATGAGCTTGGCGGGACTGGAGGTCCAGGAGGGCGAACTCCGCCTGATTCCCGGCTGGGACGAGGAGGTCTCCGAAACCCTCAAGGCCACCAAGAAGGCGGGCGAAGACGAACGGCCCCGCTTGGTCGACACCACCATGCTCTACGCTCCGCGCTCGGGAGGGGTGAAGCGCTACCTGCTGTCCAAGAAGGCATGGCTCGAGCAGAACCGGCCGGGCGTCGCCCACTCGCTGGTCGTCCCCGGCCAGCACCACAAGGCCGGCGCGGACGGCATCGTCCAACTGCACGCCACCAAGCTGCCCTTCGGCGACGGCTACCGCTGGCCCACCTCGGTGCGCCGCTGGGGCGCCTGGGTCGCGTCCCTTAACCCCTCGATCATCGAGGCCGGCGATCCCTACACCCCCGGCCAGGGCGCGCTCGAGGCCGGGCAGCGCGCCGGCTGCCCCGTGGTCGGCTTCTGCCATTCCGACCCCGCCGGCCTGGCCGCGCTCCACTTCGGGGAATGGGCCAAGAAGCCGGTCGAGAAGCGCTGGGCCAGGCTGTTCGGCCAGTTCGACCGCGTGGTCTCTCCGAGCCGCTACATCGCGCGGCGCCTGGAGGAGGCCGGCATCCGCGACATCGTCATCCAGCCGCTGGGCGTCGAGGTCGACACCTTCCGCCCCGACCGCCGGGACAGGGACTGGCTGCTGAAGAAGCTGAACCTTCCGGCCTCGGCCCGTCTGCTGGTCTTCGCCGGCCGTCCCGCGCGCGAGAAGAACATCGACGTCCTGATCGAGGCCGTCCAGAAGCTGGGCGATCCCTACCACCTGATCCTGATCGGGGCGGGGCAAGGGCTGCCGGCGGAGGAGCGGGTCATCTCGCTGCCCTACGAAGCCAATCCCAAGGCGGTGTCCAAGATCATCGCCAGCTGCGACGCCTTCGTGCACGCCAACGACAAGGAGCCGTTCGGCCTGATCGTGCTGGAGGCCATGGCCTGCGGCCGTCCGGTGGTCGGCGTCAACGCCGGCGGGGTCAAGGAGACGGTCGACAACAGCGTCGGCCAGCTGGCCGCGGCCGCCGAACCGGGGGTCTACGCCCAGGCCATCGAGGCCCTGTTCGCCCGCGACATCGAGGCCCTAGGCGCCGCCGCCCGGATCAGGGCGGTCGAGCGCTTCGCCTGGAACCGGGTGTTCGAGGACCTGTGCATGACCTACGCCGACGTCAGCGGAAAGCGCGCCTTCGTCGAGCCCCGCGGAGAGTGGGCCGAGCACTAGGGCCGAGCGCCATTTGGTCGATGATCTCCGTCATGGCCGGGCCTGTCCCGGCCATCCATGACCGCGAAGCGCGCCCGGTGATCTCGATCCCGACCTGTCGTGTTCTTGGATTCCCGTCACAAGGCCGGGAATGACGTGGGTGTGGAGTGCGCGCCCCTCGACACTGAACCTCCGTCGGATCAGTCTGCTGGAAAACGGGGACCCGCCGATGAAACGCCTTCTGTTCGCGACCGCGCTGTCGCTTCTGTTCGCCACGGCCGCCTCGGCCCAGACGGTCTACATCGTCCGCCATGCGGAAAAGGCCGACGCCAGCGCCGATCCGGGCCTGTCGACGGCGGGCGAGGCGAGGGCGCAGGCCTTGTCCGCCGCCCTGGCCGACGCTCATCCGACGGTCATCCTGACCAGTCCGCTGCAGCGCACCCGCCTGACCGCCGCACCGACCGCCGCCTATCACTCCGCGACGCCCGAGGCCGTGTCGCTGGACGGTGGAGGCGCCGCGCACGTCGCGGCGACCGTGGCCCGGATTCGAGCCCTGCCCGACGACGCGGTCGTCTTGGTCATCGGCCACAGCAACACCGTGCCGCTCATCGCCCGCGCCCTGGGCTACGCCGACGCCGCCGACATGCCGGAATGCGAGTACGATCGCCTGACGGTGCTCCATCTGAACGGCGACGCGGCCCATGGCCAGGTCAGCCGCTACGGCGAGCCGGCGGCCTGCCCTTGAATTACCCGGGTAATATTGACGGACGCTTTTTGCCCGGGTAAATCGGCCGCCGTTCGGCATGGATGGGCCATGCGCGGCGCGGACGCGTTCGAGATGCAGCACGATCTGACCCAGGGTTCGATCAGCCGGCATTTGATCGGCATGGCCGCCTTCATCGGCATGGGCCTGCTGTTTCAGACCCTCTACTATCTGATCGATCTGTATTTCGTGGCCGGAGTGGGCCCGGACGCCTTGGCCGGCGTGGGTCTGGCGGGGGTGGCCTTCTTCCTGGCCATGGCCGCCGCCCAGATGGTCGGCGTCGGCGCCCTGTCGCTGATCGCGCGGTCGATCGGCGCCCGGGACTTCGCCCAGGTCGATGGCGTCTATCGCCAGTCGATGTTGCTGTCGCTCGGTCTGGCGGCCCTGGCCCTGGCCGTCGGCTACGGCCTGGGCGGCCACGCGATCCGGGCGGTCGCGGCCGACCCGGAAACGGCTCGGCACGGGACCGCCTATCTCCACGGCTTCCTGCCCGCCCTGGCCCTGATGTTCCCGACCGGGGCGATGGCGGCGGCGCTCAGGGCGGGGGGCGTGGTGCGGCCGACGATGCTGGTCCAGTCCGCGACCGTGGCCCTGAACGCCTTGCTGGCGCCGATCCTGATCGCCGGCTGGGGCACGGGCCGACCGCTCGAGGCCTTCGGCGCCGGCTTGGCGACCTCCATCGCCGCCCTGGCGGGTTTCGCGGCGACGGCCTGGCTGTTCGGCCGTGTCCAAACCCTGATGTCGGCCCCGCTGCGGCTGGCGCCGCCGGACAGGCTCATGATCGGCCGCATCGTCGGGATCGGCCTGCCCTCGGGGGCCGAATTCCTGCTGATGTTCGTCACCATGAGCGTGACTTACGGCCTGATCCGCCATTTCGGCGCCGAGGCCCAGGCCGGGTTCGGTGTCGGGTCGCGCGTCATGCAGGCGATCTTCCTGCCGGCGATGGCCGTCTCCTTCGCCGTCGCTCCGGTGGCGGGCCAGAATTTCGGCGCGGGCCTGCCGGAGCGGGTGCGCCGCACCGTGCGCGACGCGGCGGTCATGAGCTCGGTCCTGATGGCCGTCCTGACCGCGCTCTGTCTGTGGGAGGCCCGCTGGCTGGTCGCGCCCTTCACCCCGGACCCGGCGACCGCCGAGGTCGCGGCGACCTATCTGCGCATCGTTTCGCTGAACTTCGTGGCCACCGGCCTGATCTTCACCGCCTCCGGGACCTTCCAGGCGCTGGGCGACACCCGCCCGGCGCTGGCGGGCAGCCTGCTGCGCCTCGTGGTCTTCGTCGGCGGCGCGACCTGGATCTCGGCCCAGCCCTGGGCGCGGCTGGAGCACATCTGGTGGATGGCGGCGGCCGCGGCCCTGGTCCACGCGGTCGTCGTCCTGGCGCTCCTCGCCCGTCAATTGAAGGCCAAGCTGGCGGGACTTCACACCCCGACCGCGCCCCGCGGCTGAGCGAGTTCAGCCCGCTTCCAGGCTCGCCAGGCGGCGCTTGGCGGCCTCATTGGCCGGGTCCAGGGCGACCGCGCGGCGGTAGTGATCCTTCGCCCCCGGCGCGTCCCCGGCGATCTCCAGCGCATAGGCCAGGTTCTCCTCCGCCCCGCTGCTCTCCGGATACAGGCCGACGGCCAGATCGAAGACGGCGATCGCCTCGCGCGGCTGGGCGTTGCGCAGCAGCCGATAGCCCCAGTCGGTCAGCTCGCCGCGGGGGAAGGTCAGCCCAGGGTCGGCCTGGCGCACCGACTGCAGCACCCCGGGTCCGTCCTGGAAATCGTTCGCCTGCAGCGCGGCCCGCAGCCGGGTCGTTCCGGGCAGCTTGAATCCGGGGACGTATTCGGCCGCCACCTGGTCCAGCAACTGCTCGGGCGAGGCGCCGGAAAGGTTGGTCAGGATCACCACGGCCAGGTCGTCGTCCGGATAGACGGCGAAGGCTCCGCGATTTCCGCCCTCCTGTCCCACCCACCGGTTGGCGGCCCGCTCGCCGGCGGCCCACCCCAGGGCCCGATGGGTGCGTTCGCCGTCGGCCAGCGTCGCCGGCGTCCACAGCGTCGGCAGGGAGGCCCGGTCGATCAGCCGCCCCGCCTCCAGGGCGACGATCCAGCGCGCCAGGTCCGTCGCCGATCCCTCGGCGCCCGCCGCGGTGCGCATGAACGGCGTGAACTCCACGTCCGCCGAAACCAGGTCGCCCGGGCTGGTGCGGGTGGGCCGCTCGTAGCGATACGAGCGCGCCTTGCCTTCCGCCCAGTCGCGCTTGTCGCCGAAACCGGTGCCGGTCATGTCGGCGGGGACGAACTGCCGGTCCTTGAAGACCTCCACGAAGGGCCGGCCTTCCAGCCGGTCGATGATCTTGCCCAGCAGGACGTAGTTGGTCTGGTTGTAGCTCGACCGCTCGCCGGGCTTGGCCGCCATCGGCAGGCCGCGGACCCGGACCCAGGCGGCGTCCTCTCCGCCATCCCCGATCAGCGCCCCGGTCTGGGGATCGACGATGTCGGGCAGGCCCGACGTATGGGTCAGCAGTTGATGGACGGTCACCCCGCGCCAAGCGTCGGGCAGGTCGTCCAGATAGCTCGCGATCGGCGCCGACAGGTTCAGCTTCCCGGCTTCGACCAGTTGCATGCAGGCGACGCCGGTGAAGACCTTGGTCATCGAGTTGAAGGGGAAGATCGTCCGGGCGGTGACCGGCGATCCGGTCTCGACGTCGGCTACGCCCCACGCGCCCGTGAAGACGATCCGGCCGCCCTGCACGACCGCGACCTGCAGTCCGGGAATGCGCCGTCGCCGCATCTCGTCGGCCAGAAGCGCCCGGACGCCTCGTCCGGCCGTCGCTCTGCCAGGCCGTCGCCGCCGCCGCCATGTCCTGCGGGGCCGCGGGTGCCGGTTCGGCCGTCGCGAGCGCCAGCGCCGCCGCCATCACGTGCAGAGTCATCGAAGCTCTCCAAACCGCCAAGCTTGGAGCTATTCATACAACGCCGGATGGCGAAAGCTGGGCGGCCGGCGGACCGCGCGTCAGACGTCCAGGTCGGCCACCGCGAACCGGGCGTTGTCCTGGATGAACTGGTAGCGAGCCTCGGCCTTCTTGCCCATCAGCCGCTCGACCAGGTCCTCGATCTCGGCCTCGTTCTCCGGCAGTTCGACCCGCGCCAGGGTGCGCTTTTTCGGGTCCATGGTGGTCTCCTTCAGCTGGGAGGCCATCATCTCGCCCAGGCCCTTGAACCGGCCGATCTCGACCTTCTTGCCCTTGAAGGTCGTCGCCAGCAGCTCGTCCCTGTGGGCGTCGTCGCGGGCGTATTCCGACAGGGCGCCGGCCTGGATCCGGTAGAGGGGGGGCAGGGCCATGAACAGCCGGCCCTGACGGATCGTCTCGGGCATCGAGCGGTAGAAGAAGGTGATCAGCAGCGCGGCGATGTGAGCCCCGTCGACGTCGGCGTCGGTCATGATGACGATGCGCTCGTAGCGCAGGTCCTCGATGTTGAACCGGCTGCCCGGCTGCACCCCCAGGGCCAGCGCCAGGTCCGACAGCTCGACGTTGGCGCGCAGCTTGTCCGCCGTCGCCGAGGCCACGTTCAGGATCTTGCCTCGCAGCGGCAGGATGGCCTGGGTGTTGCGGTCGCGCGCCTGCTTGGCCGAGCCGCCGGCCGAGTCGCCCTCGACGATGAACAGCTCGGTCCCTTCCGCCGCCTGGCGGGTGCAGTCGGCCAGCTTGCCGGGAAGGCGCAGCTTGCGCGTCGCGGCGGCCCGCTGGACCTCCTTGTCCTTGCGCCGCCGAAGCCGGTCCTCGGCCCGCTCGATGATGAAGCCCAGCAGGCTGTTGGCCTGCTTCGGGCTCTCGGTCAGCCAGTGGTCCAGCGGGTCGCGCAGCAACTGCTCGACCAGGCGCGCGCCTCGGGCGAGGACAGCCGGTCCTTGGTCTGGCCCTGGAATTCCGGATTGCGGATGAAGACGCTGATCAGGGCGCCGGCGTTGGCGATCACGTCCTCGGCGGTGATCAATCCCGCGCGCTTCTCGCCGGTTAGCTCGCCATAGGCCTTCAGTCCCTTGACCAGGGCGGCGCGGAAGCCCGCCTCGTGCGTGCCGCCGTCGGGCGTCGACACGGTGTTGCAGTACGAGCTGACGAAGCCGTCCGCCTCGCCGAAGCCGATCGGCGACCAGGTCACGGCCCATTCCACCGCGCCGGCCTCGCCCTTGCGCTCCACACGGCCGGCGAAGGTCGGGGTCACGGTCTCCAGCTCGCCGATCCGCTCGGCCAGCGCGTCCGCCAGACCGCCGGGGAAGTGCAGCAGGGCGGTTTCGGGGGTGGCGTCCGTGATCCGTTCGGGCGCGCAGGTCCATCTGATCTCGACGCCGCGGAACAAATAGGCCTTCGACCGCGCCATGCGGAACAGCCGCGCCGGCTTGAACGCCGCGCCGACGCCGAAGATCTCCTCGTCCGGATGGAAGCGGATCAGCGTCCCCTTCTTCTTGGACGGGCCGACCTGCTGGATCGGCCCCAGGACATGGCCCTTGGAGAAGGACTGCCGCCACTCGAAGCCGTCGCGCCAGACGGTGACGTCCAGATGGTCCGACAGGGCGTTGACCACCGAGACGCCGACGCCGTGCAGGCCGCCCGAGGTCTCATAGGCCTTGCCCGAGAACTTGCCGCCCGAGTGCAGGACGGTCATCACGACCTCCAGCGCCGACTTGCCCGGATGTTTGGGGTGCGGGTCGACGGGGATGCCCCGGCCGTCGTCGAACACCGACAGGAAGCCGTCGGCGTCGAGATCGACCCGAATCTGCTTGGCGTGGCGGGCCACCGCCTCGTCCATGGCGTTGTCCAGCACCTCGGCGAACAGGTGGTGCAGCGCCCGCTCGTCGGTGCCGCCGATGTACATGCCGGGCCGCTTGCGGACGGGCTCCAGCCCCTCCAGCACCTCGATCGAGCTGGCCGAGTAGCCGGTCGCCGCCGCCAGCGGGGCGGGCGGAGGGGACATCCGCCGGCTTCGGCGCGGGGGGCCGGCTCGG
>NZ_JBNFOJ010000017.1:0-19832 GCF_057364705.1 Brevundimonas sp. CURTG3B2_SDJG | reverse complement strand
CGGGCGGCGTCCAGCGCAACCGGGGTGGCCGGCGCCGTGGCGACCACGCCGTCCGGATCGTCCGGACCGGTCGCGCTCAGGGCGACGGCGACAAAGCAGCTCCAGCATCGTCCTACTCCCGTACGCTCACACCCTTAGCCCCAATTGCGGCCAAGGTCAGGCTGTCCCGTCGCCGCGCCCCAAGGGGTCCGGCAGCGGCTCCCCCTCGGGCACGAACGCCAGCGCCACCGAGTTGATGCAGTAGCGCAGCCCCGTCGGCCCCGGGCCGTCGGGGAAGACGTGGCCCTGGTGGCTGTCGCAGCGGGCGCAGCGGGTCTCGACCCGCACCATGCCGTAGCTGTCGTCGCGCACCGCCTTCACGTTCTCTTCGGCCACGGGCTGGGTGAAGCTGGGCCAGCCGGTCCCGCTCTCGAACTTGGTGGCGCTGCGGAACAGGGGCAGGCCGCATTCGCGGCAGGCGAACACCCCGGCGCGCGTCTCGCCCAGCAGGGTCCCGCAGAACGGCGCCTCGGTCCCGTGCGCCAGCAGCACCCGCTTCTCCTCGGGCGACAGGGCCGCCTCCAGCCGGGCGCGCTCTTCGTCGGTGGGCGGGGTCAAGTCGTAGGCGCGGGGATCGGTCGTCATGGGCTGGAAATAGGAAAGGCCGGGCGAGGGTGAAACCCCCGCCCGGCCTTGTCATCACCCTATAACCTCGTGATGCCCAGAATTAAGTCTGTGAATTCCTGAAGCGCTTCAACTCCTCAACCAAAGCGTCAGCGCTCAGTTCAGAAAAGTCGGCAATGAACGATAGGGACCGTTCCTTCGCCAGTTCGATCTTGATCACCTCTTCGAAGATGTCGCCCTCGGCGATCTGAACAACAACGTTCTGAATTTCCGATCGTCGCCTTTCGCGCGTGAAGGGCTGGCCTACGAACAGGTGATCACCCTCTACCCAAACATGGTCCGCTGCGAACAGAGACCCAAAAATCAGGTTTGTGACAAACGGAGTCCACCAGACGGCTACCGAAACCACCCCCGCCACGAAGACCAATACGATGGGAAGACGAGCCGGGTTTATTTCAAGAGCGGATGGGATGAAGTAAAGTCCCGCCCCCACCAACGTAGTCATCCCCCCTACAGGCAAGGCCAGGGCAGCCAGCCTCTGTCGACATTTGGCGGGACTGTATCTGGCTATGACGTGTCGCATTCAGCACCTCTATCAGCGCTAGTCACATCCCACCACTCGGCCCGCCAGGCGCTCGGCGGCCCGGCCTGCGGGTTCGCCTGCAATCAGACCGGCCCCAACTCCGAGCGTCCCGACGACAACAACCCCGATAGGCCCGAAAGCCGAGCCGGCCATTGCACCGACCTCACCTGCTGCTGCCGCAGCGCCAAGGCGACCGGCAGCGCCCGCATAGTTCTGAATCGGGTTCATCCCACCGCGGGCGTTTTCGCTTGTCCGAAACCCTTCATTGATCAAGGAAAGCCCCATCGCGGCCCGTCCGTAACCACTAGCGATACCGTTCGCCGTCCCTTGCCCCCCGCCGCTGCGTCGCGCTCCGATACCCGCAAATTTGGCCTGCTGCACACCCGCTGCGGCCCCGCCGACCTCCAAGGCGTTGTTGGACCCGGCCGCTGCCGGACAAAGCGGTTGGTTGATCACTGCGATGTCCTCACCGCCCATATTGAACGACACCGAAAGCGACCAACGGTCCAAGGGATTGAAGTTGGATAGGAACTTGTACAAGTCCCAGTCACGCCTGGAGGTAACCTCTGTTTCGCAGGAGCCAACTATGTCCCCATTCTGACATACAGGAGGGAGCAGCCCCCACGGATCCACTAGGTTCATCGGATCCCCGCCCACATAGGCGTAGATGTTCGCCCCCGCCTGGTACCCGATCGGGTCCGTCTGCAGGAACCGGCCCAGCTGCGGCGCATAGGCCCGGGCGCGGTAGTGGTAGAGGCCCGGCGCCAGATAGGCCTGGCCCGTGTACTGGAATCGGTCCGAGGCGACCGGCACGCCGTACTCGTCGTACCGGTTGATCCCCGCCGAGCCGCCCGAGGCGTCGGCCAGCGCGATCACCGAGCCGCGCTCGTCGGCCAGTTGCTGATAGCGCAGGCCGCCGGAGAACAGGCTGGCCACGGGCCTGTCCAGGCCGGGGCCCGGGACGTGGCGGGTCAGCAGGGCGCCGCCGCTGTCGTATTCCCCGATCAACTGCTGGCCGGCGTAGAGGAACCGCTGGCCCGAGGCGGTGGAGGCGAACAGCCGTCCGGCCGGGTCGTAGGTGAAGCCATAGCCCGCCCCGCCGATCACAGCCGAGGTCAGCCGGTTGGCGGCGTCGTAGCCGTAGCTGGCGCCCAGGGCCGAGCTGATGTTCTGGTTGGCGTCGTAGCCCACCGCGGTCCCGCCGACCGAGGTCACGCGGTTCAGCCCGTCGTTGGCGTAGGCCGTCGAGCCGGTGGCCGGCGCATGGACATAGGCCGGATTGCTGACGGTCCGGCTGGCGATCTGGCCGGCCGGGTTCCAGGCGTAGCCGAACGCCACGTCGTGGGCCGAGCCGGCCAGGTCGTGGCCAAGGCCGGTCATCCGGAAGGCCGCGTCATAACCGTACGACGTCGCCGTCCCGTTGCCTCGAACGATCCCCGTGGCCTGGCCCAGGTCGTTGTAGGCGTAGGTCGCCAGCACCCCGGCGCCGGAGGTCGCCCCGTTCTCGCGGATCGCGGTCACCGCGCCATAGAGGTCGTGGTCGTACTGGGCGTAGAAGGCGTCCGGCCAGGTGATGCGGGTCTGACGGCCGGCGGCCGGCGGGCGCACCTGACACAGACAGAACAACCTATCCCCAACAAGATTGACGGCGGATCAGTACCAACGACCAAACCAGCGGCGCCGCAAAATGGCGCAAATGACTCCAATGGCCAAAAAGGGAAGAGACCAGCGCAGCTGATCTACCGGCCTCAATACCGACACTGGAGTAACGACGGCGATGAACGCCAGCCCTCCCGCAACCATGCCAATGGCAAGCAGCCACTCCATTCTTGACGCATTTGCAGGAGCGGCCCCCTGCATTGGATGCTTACGCAAAAACCATCCAAATGCGATCAGCAATAAGCCGATGATTATTGACACAATATATTCTATATCATCCTCCATTTAGCAAGAATCTGGCACGGGTATTCTGTCTATTACACCCTGGATGAATTCAGATCTAATATAATCATCGAGATAGCTAGTGCCAGATCATGGAGCGCTTCCGCGAGCGCGAAGACCTCAGGATCGTCCCCATACGGACGGTCCGCTCGCGGGAAAACGCGGATGAGATCGTTATGGATCTTATGACAGGGAATCTTGAGAAGGTCGTCGACCGATTTAAGTGCAACCCCCTGAAATCAGCGGCGGCGATCCTTCCAATCGTCGAGACCTTGGCAGTTCTGGCATCTGAGGACCCGCGGGTTCACCACCGCGACCTGAAGCCTACTAACCTTCTGTATCTCGACAGCGAGGACAATCTCTATCTCGCCGACTTCGGCTGCGCCTTCCTAGGAGAGGGCGAGCGGGTTACGCCTGATCACCGGGCGCTGGGAGCTTGGGCATACAGGCCGCCGGAGTATTCCGGCGGACGGGTGGAGACCATCGACGAAAAAGGTGACGTCTTCAGCCTCGGCAAGGTGCTCTGGGCAATGATAAACGGCGAGCCGGGAACGACCTTCCCGGGACCAGTGTGGTACCTGCGTGAGTACGACTTGGCCTCCATCTGCCTGGACAGTGCCGACGTAAGCCAGGCGATGTACATCATCGGCAGATGCTGCAGCGTCCGGACGGATGCCCGTCCCACGTTGGCCGGTCTAGCCGAAATGCTTCAGGCGCTGATTGAAAGGAGACCATCACAAGCTATGAGCTTAGGACCGCGGGCACTCACGAGGGAGCAGCAGGAAGAGATCGAGTACGATCAGCGCCGTGCAATCGCCCGCCCATTTGTCGTCACGCTTACCGAAGATTTCGGGCAGGCTCTCCTTGCCTTGGCCACAGGCACGCCAGAATCGCTAACGTTCAAGGCTTGGTTGACGGCTTGGCAACAGTTCACCGGCCGAACCGAAATGATGATCGAACAGGTTGTCGAACACGAATCCGATGCGCCGGTTCTCAATGTCCATCGCCGACAGAAGATGCTTTACAGTCGGTTCTATCCCGAGAGCCAAGGGGGCCTTCGGTTCTTTGCCGCCTTCGGCCCAATGCACGAGTATAACTCGTCGCCCCGCGTGACCGTACGCGCACTCGACGGCGGAATGATAGCGACGGTGGAAGGCCTTTCAGCTGGTGCGGAAGAGGGCCAATACACGAACTCGACGCTCGTAGACTTCCTCGCGAGGGCCGTAGATGCCTGATCGCAACGCGCAGCCCGGCGTCCATCGACAGAGCGACTGGGGTGAGATGCTTGCGCTCAGGCGGCAGGCATGGTTCGCATCGTTATGCTCAAGCTAGCGCCCAACGTCGCCGCATTGGTCAGCATCCTTGGTGCTGTCGCCACAGCGATCATCATTGTCACCGGCTGGTTCTATGGAGCTGGTGCACACGCGGAAAGAGACAAGCAACTGCAACAGCGCATCGAGAAACTGGAGGCGATCGCTGCCCGCCCTGCTCGTTCAGATCGCGACACCTTGGCGGAGCAGTGCGTCCGTCTCTCTCAGCAGCTCGCGACTACCGACAACATGCTGCTCCAGCAACAAGCGCGCGAAGCCATGTCCGAGTTGGGATGCACAAGGGGTCTGTAGCTCACTGTTCTTGGACGTAGGCGTCCCCGTGGTCGCTCTACCCGCAGCATCAGGGAGGCTCTCGACGGCCAGCCAGAGATGGCCTCCCTGCCTTGCTGTGTCTCACTCCCGTTGCGTCACGCCTGCGCCAGGAGCGGACATTCAGGCGGAGCCGGAAACCAGACATCCAGCCAATCGTGGCGTGATCAACCGTCGGCGGCCGCCGCGGATCAGGGGACGCCAAGAACCTCGATCTGGCTGGCGGCATAGATGGTGGGATCGCGTTTCGAGAGGACCTGCCAGGGAATGATCTCATCGACCAGAAGGCACCTGAAGCGCTCCTCGTCGAAAAGCCCCATCCGCACGCCCTGAGCCACGATGAGCGCGGCTTTCATCTGTTCGACGGTCGCATTCTCGGGCAAGCGCAACATTGTACGGCCAGCGTCTGTGAAGGCCGCAAGGAGACGCGCACCGCTGACACAGCATCGGGTGGAGCCGCCCCCGAACAGACCCATCTCGACCTCGAGGGGCGACTCAAGATGAGCCTGTGCAAGCTCGAACGTCCCCTTGCCGGTATTGAGACTAAAGTGGCGGAAGAAGCCGTCGAAGCGGGCCAAGGCGGACACTGCCTGGGCGATCTCCTGGGCGGTGTAGGGATACGGCCGCATGCCAGTCCAGAGCGCATCCAATAGACCTTGGAAGCGGCCAGGCACAACCTCGTCATCTACCGTGACGTTCAGAAGATCGGTGCAACGCCGGCGCCGCTCGATCAGATCGACGACGGCATTCCCGCCGCTCTCGAGCGTACTCAAAGCCAGTGTGAGGTCAGCCTGCGACAGATCCACCGCATTCCATCTCTCATCGGGACCGGCCGCCCAGGTTTCGCTCAGCGGCGCACTCTCGGCAGGCGCAGCAGCAGGCTCTGCCTGCACATGGTAGACCCTGAGGGGCGATGCCGGGTCGTTGATAAGCGCCTCGAACCGCCGGCTTCGCTCATCCAGCATCGCATGGAGGCGGATCATCTGCTCCAGATGGCTCTCCCGAGCCGGATAGATCTCGCCGCGAGTGATCGGGGAACGAGCGCCCGTCTGCCGGAAAACGATCCGGTCGATAGGCCAGAACCTTTCGAGATCCGCATTGCCTTCCAGGAACAGCCCGGCCTGAGCTTGAAGGCGCCAAAGATTGGCGACATCAATCTCAAGAAACCGGAACTGGAGCCTGCCGGCGGACATTACCTCGAAGAAGCTCGACAGACGATCATGGTCGAGCAGATAGATCGCCCCATATTCAGCCGCGCCCACATCCTCGGTGGCGAACCATCCGGCGACTGCCGGCTCCCGGGTCAAATCTATGAGGTGCGTAGCGGCAATGCCGTGGTGCTGGACCGCTGCAAGAACCTGATCGTCGGACTGGAGGTAGGGGACCATCTCCGGAGAGTTTCGGACCCACGACCAGAACGCCTTCAATTTCTTGAGCTCCGCCGCCCTTCCGCCGGCCGTGCACCGCGAAACGGTAGAGGTCATACTCCAGCCGGCATCGGCCTGCCCCCTGAAGTACTGATAGCGTCCGAGCGCCTTTAGGGTGTCGGCCAGCTTCACTGCCTCTTCGACGTCAGCAGCCCCGAACTCGTATCGACCGCCGTTCATCGAGGGCTTCGGGATAGAGTCCTGCAACCCTTCAAAGTCCCGCCAGATCAAATCGTCGAGTATCTGCTGATCTGACATCGTCATCGCGTTAGAACGTTTTGCGCCAGCAGGAGACATTGGCTCCGATCCTGAAAGCAGACGTGCCAGCCAGGCGGCGGCGTGGGCCCGCTCCCGGCCCGCTGCGGACGATGACCGGGCCCATTCTCGAGCCCGGTCGTGTGTCATAGATCGATTTGTTCTGATATTTCGAGGGCGTCATCCACCTCGATACCGAGGTATCGGATGGTGCTCTCCAATTTCCTGTGACCCAACAGGAGCTGGCAAGCCCGGAGGTTGCCAGTCTTCTTGTAAATGAGAGACACCTTCGTTCGCCGGAGGCTGTGGGTCCCGTAACCCTGCGGTTCGAGGTCGATCATCCGAACCCATTGATCAACGAGCCGGGCGTATTGCCGAGTGCCAATGTGCTGACCCGGCCGGCTCCGACTCGGGAACAGCCAGTCGTCTGCGCGCTGGCCACGGGCCTGCAGCCAGGCGGCGATCGCATCACGCGTGGCCTCTGTGATCTCGAACGGCACAGGTCTCCCGGTCTTCTGCTGGACAACGACTGATCGCTGGCGCAGGGCGCCGTGGGGGCGCAAGGTCGCCCACCCGGAGTCGAACGAGGTCACAGGCGCGCAACTTTGAGTCCAAAGCACAGTTGAACATCGCGAGATCGCGAATTCGCTTAGGCACCTTCAGTTGTTGGCGAATGGCCCAGATGTGCTTCGGCTTGAGCGGTGCCTTGGGGCCGATCAGACGGCCCGCGTTCCATGGGCGCCTGGGTGGGATAAACAGGTCAGACTGGCGCATCGCCAACCTCCGTTGAGGTCGCCGCCCTGTTGCAGGTCAGATTAAGCTCGCTGAAGCTCTCCAGCGCCAGGAAAGGGTATTCGCGAGGGTGCGGCGAGCGGACGTCCAACCGTTAGTCAGCCTGGGTTGGAGCTCAGCAATAGATCCAGCGCTCGAGCCACGTTCTCGAGCGTATAGGGCTTCTGCAGGACGGCCCGGCCGACGTGAGCGTCCGGAAGCTTGGACTGCTCGCCGTATCCCGAGGCGAACAGGAAGGGGATGCCTGCGGCGGTCAGCCGATCAGCGACGACGTAACTGGTTCGGTCGCCGAGATTGATGTCCAGCATAGCCAGGGTCGGGGGCGAAAGGGCGATAGCGTCCAGCGCCGCCTCGACCGACGAGGCGGTGACGACGGTCTCGGCCCCGAGCCGGGTCAACACGTCCTCCGCGTCCAGGGCGATGATCAAACTGTCCTCGACTAGAAGCATGCGTTGGCCAGCCAGGACCGCGGTAGGCGGCGGCGTGGGATGGCCGATGGCCGGCCGGGGGAAACGAATTTGGGGCGTCCGGTCCTTGCCGCTTTCAGAGACGTGACGAGCCGGTATCCGCAGGCGAGCGACGACGCCCTCGGGCGCGTACTCGATACCGGCCTCGCCCCCGAGGTCGTAGGGCACCGAGCGGTCGATGATGGTCGAGCCGAACCCCTTGCGAGATGGCGGCTTGACCGGAGGGCCGCCCTTCTCGCGCCATTCGACGAGAAGATCGCCGTCACTATTGGACCGCCAGTCGATGTCGACGGTCCCACCGTCGGAAAGGCTGCCGTATTTGGCGGAGTTTGTGACCAGCTCGTGCACCACCAGAGCCATGGTCGAATAGGCTTGAGGGTTCAAAAGGACATGTCCGCCGCTGGACGGATCCGGTCTGGTCGATCGGCGAGAAAGGCGGCGGCTTCGGCGTCGATCAGAGCCTGGAGCGGGGCCGGTCCCAGTGATCATCGGTGATCTGGTTGTGCGCGCGCGCCAGGGCGTGGATCCGGCCGTCGACCAGCTTGACGAAGCTTTCGATGGAATCGTCGTGCGGCTTGGACTGGCGAATCAGGCCCCGGATCACGCCCAGGATGTTGCGCACCCGATGATTGAGCTCGGCGATCAGCAGTTCCTGGCGTTCATTGGCCTGCTGGCGTTGCATCGTGGCCTC
Source organism: Brevundimonas sp. CURTG3B2_SDJG (assembly GCF_057364705.1). Classification (NCBI taxonomy): domain Bacteria; kingdom Pseudomonadati; phylum Pseudomonadota; class Alphaproteobacteria; order Caulobacterales; family Caulobacteraceae; genus Brevundimonas; species Brevundimonas sp. CURTG3B2_SDJG. The sequence goes on along the minus strand of NZ_JBNFOJ010000017.1, from coordinate 11,433 downwards.
GTCGGCCATGCGAAGCACCACCTCGATCAGCGTGGCGCGCAGCGTTTCAGCCACGCGCAGTTCCGAAGGAGTGAAAGCCCGGGCGCGCCCTTCGACCGTCTCTCTCCACTCTGCAAAACTTTCGCGCGGGGTCAGGCGCGGGCCGTTGGGGCCGTATTCGACAGGCTTGTGCGGATCTCCGCCCCAGCTGACGGAGCGGATGAGCTCCTGACGGAACAGGATGACGAAATTGGGCGCCGCTCGCGAGATGGGAATGGCCAGCAGTCCGGCCGCCGCCGGGGCGATCGTGTCGGTGTCGGGGATCAGGCTGGCGATATGGTCGGTCGAATAGACCCTGTCGGGGCTGATGTCCGTCAGTTCCGCGACGATCCGCTTGAAGGTCGCGGCGTCGGGAGTCGAGCCGGAGAACGCGTGGCTGCCGTTGATCCAGACCCCAACCCCGTCGGCGGGAATGGCGCTGGTCAGGATCTCGCTCAGCCAGTCGGGATCGTTCAACAGGGTGTCGTCAGAGGCCACCGCGCCCAGCAGCTGATCGGCGATATCGCGAGCCCGGCGCTCGAACTCGACCAGTTCCTTGCGCTCGCGGCTCTCGAGCCGCATCGAGAACATCTGAGCCAGGAGTTCGCACACCGATCGACGCTCGAAGGTCGGCGCCATCGGGCTGTAGTGGTGGCAGGCGAACAGGCCCCAGAGCTTGTCGTCCACGATAATGGAGATCGACATGGACGCCCGCACACCCATGTTGCGCAGGTATTCGATGTGAATGGGCGAAACGCTGCGTAGAACCGACAGGGAAAGGTCAAGAAGCCGGCCGTCGCCGTCGCGGGCCGGCAGGACCGGGACGGGTTCAGCTTCGATGTCGCTGATAATGCGCAACAGGTTACGCTTGTAGAGTTCGCGCGCCTGCCGGGGGATGTCCGTGGCCGGGTAGTGCAGGCCTTTGAAGCTGCCGATCCCGGACCTGGCGGCTTCGGCCACCACCTCTCCCGAGCCGTCTTCGGCGAAACGATAGATCATCACCCGATCGATTCCGGTCAGGGCGCGAACCAGGCGAACGCCTTCGTTGAAGAAGCGCGGGAAATCGGCGGTTTGATCCAACCGAGCGATCATCGAACGAACCGTGTTGGTCGCATCGCCGCTGGGCTCGCTGGAGGGTTGGGCCTCGACGACGATCCGTCCATCGGACACATGAACGGCGATGTCGAAGGGATCTCGGCCCTCGATGAGTTGGTGATGGAAGATGCGTTCGACCGCATCGGCGCCGCGCAGCATCGCCACCCGGTTGCGCAGGGTATGGATCGCCTCGGGCTCGAACAGCGCATCGATCGTGCGCCCGATCGCTCTGCCAGCCGGCACGCCGGTGAAGGTTTCGAGATTAGCCGAAGCCCGCTCGATCACCCAGTCCTGAGACAGGCTGACCAGCAAGCCGATCGGCTGGATCGCGCCGAGCAGATGGATTGGTTCGCGGTCGCAGTTGGTCAGGTCGACGGCGAATTGAGCGTCAGTCATGCGGCGGTCCTGACTTGTGCGGCGGCGAGAAACGCCTGAAAAACGGATCGCGCCGCGGCCACAGCGGTCTCTAGCTCGGGTGCACTCGTGAGGCGGCGGTCTATGCACTCAACCAGGTTCCGCCAGCGCGGTCCGTAGTCTTCGCTGGAGAGAAAGCGGGCCGGCGCGCCGGTCGGAAGAGCCCGGCTGAGCAGCGTCCCGCCCAGACGAGAGCCTTCCAGCACATAGATGGCGCCCAGGATGGCGGCTGGGTCCGAAAACGGCGGAACGGACACCGAAGGACCCGGACGTATCCCGAGTTGCTCCAGATCGGCCGACAGCCGATCCGCGCGACGTCGGAGCGGCCAGTCCTGGACAAGAAGGCTGACGCCCCCCGCCTCCACGCTCGCCTCGACGGCGCCAAACACGCGAGCCTGGGCGGTGAGGAACTGGCGGTAGCCGGCCAGGGTCGACAGATCGTACCGAGAGAAGGCGGCGTCGACCGCGTCATGGTCGGGACGCGTTGCAGTACGGAGCATCAAACGCGCGCTCAAACCCAGGCTTCCCAGAAACGAATGTCCGCCAAACGAGCCGTCATCCGAAGCCATCTACCAGAACAGATTCACGGAGCAATGCTGCTTACGCCTGTGTCCGGAAGCGTACATATTCTGATTTCTTTGAGTTTTTCCTTCTTTCTCGTTTGGAAGGCGCGCGCCGATCTTCGCCAGGAAGTCCGTCGCCTCATTCGGACAGCGGCTGCATGATCTGGACAGCGGACGGCCGAAGGCACCTGTTCAAAGAGGTGTCAGACGCCCCTGCGCGACGACCGGGCCGGTCGGCAGTCCGGTCGGCGACCCGCCCTCCGGCTCCACCGAAATCGCCAGCGAAGCGTCGGGGCTCAGCGGCAGGGTCACGGACATGGCCGCGCTGGCGTCGTCGGGCATCACGCCCAGCGAGACGGGCGCGCCTTCCTTGGGCAACAGCCAGAGCTCATGTGAATGGCCGGGCTGGCCGTCCGGATCGACCGGCGTGACGATCACGCGGTTGCGCGCCTGGTCCAGGGTGATGACGAACAAGACGCGGCCGGTGTCTGACTGCATCCGGGTGCTGGCCAGTAGAGGCTGAAGCGCATCGGGTCGCTCAGGGGGCGGCGTGACGGCGCGGTCCGATGTCAACATCACAACGGCCAGCGCGACGGCGGCGGCCGTGGCCACGGCTGTGGCGGCGCGCCAGAGAGCGAGACTATCCCACCATGGTCTTTGCTGAGCGCGATTCCTCGGCAGGCCTCGGACGATTCCGGCCCAAACTCTCGGGGACGGCGCGACGGGCGCCACGCCGTCGACCAGAGGGGTCAGCCGATTCTCCCATGCGACGACCGCCGCGGCGAACGCCGGATCGCGGTCGGCCCGTGCGGCGGCGGCGGCGTGAGCGTCGCCGTCCAGGAGGCCCACGACATACTCGGCGGCCGTCAGGTCCGCCTCGTCGTCCGCGGTGAGATCCAGCGGCTGGTCAGACATGGGCATCGCCCAGGCAGGCGCGCAGGCGCAGCAGCGACCGGCGCATCCAGCTCTTCATCGTCCCGAGGGGCACGCCGGCGCGTCGGGCGAGGGTCTCGTAGGTCAGCCCTCCGAAGAAGGCCTGACGCACCACCTCCGCCCGCTCCTGTTCCAACTGCTCAAGGCAGGCCTTGAGCCGAGCCGCGTCCTCTCCGGCTTCAAGCTGTTCGCTGGCCAGCGGCGCTGCGTCCGGCTGTTCGGCCACGACGTCGTCCGACACGAAACTGCGCCCGCCGCGCGACCGGATGCGGTCGATGGCGCGGTTGCGCGCCAAGGCCGCCAGCCAGGTGATGGGGCTGGCCCGTTCGACGTCGAACATGTCGGCCTTGCGCCACACGGTGAGATACACGTCCTGCAGTACGTCCTCGGCCTCTTGCCGGTCGGGCAAGATACGGAGCACCACGCCCAATAGTTTCCCGGAGGTCGACCGGTAGATCTCCTCCAGCGCTGCGCGGTCGCCGGACGCCGTCCGCCGGAGGGCGGAAGCCAGCTCTGTTCGCCTCTGGTCGGCGATCGAAGGCGGGGCGGATGCGGACACGTCCGGACGCTGGCATAGGTCCCCGGCCGGCGCAACGCGCCCCCGACGGACGAGGTCAGCCGAACCGGCGGGCCAGCAGGTGGCCGCCCAGGGCCGCCGCCGCCGTCACGAAGGTTCCCCACGCCAGATCGATCAGGGTCAGATGCGTCGCCCAGACCTTGAGCGTCGCCTGATTGGTCAGGTCGTAGGTCGCATAGGCGACCAGACCCAGGACCGCGCCGGCCGTCAGGGTGCGGCCGAGCGAATTCTCCCGCAGCCCTGGGAGGACCGCCAGGAAGACGACGCCGAAGACATAGATCAGATAGAAGGCGCCGGCCGCGACCGGGTCGGGCTTGTCCGCCATGATCGAACCGATCACCGGACGATACAGGCGGCCGCCCATGATCGTCAGCCACAGGCCGTCGAGCACGCCCATCGTCACGGCGGCTCCGACATAGGCCATCGCGTAGCGCATCTCAGCGTCCCCCGACCGGCTTCAGGCGATAATGGCTGACGCCCCATTCCTCGCCGCCGTTGTCCCCGAACAGCCCGGCGGTCGCAAGATAGAAGCGCCGCCAGCGCCGGGTCCACAGCCGCGCGTCCCGGCCGTAGGTCGCGCGCATGATGCGATCCACCGCCTGCGGCTCCGCGTCCATGTTGGCCAGCCAGTCGAGGGCCGTCCGGCGGTAATGCAGGCCGTTCCATCGCCATTCCTGCTGGATTTCGAACAGGTCGGTGAATTGGCGCATCAGGCCGTGGCTGGGCATGACGCCGCCGGTGAAGAAATGCTGGGCGATGAAGTCCGACGCGTCCGCCACGTCGAACCGGTAAGGCGTGGCGCGGTGGCTGAAGACGTGGATGAACAGCTCGCCGTCGGGCTTCAGCCAGGTTCGGGCCCGGGTCAGCAGCGCGCGCCAATTGGCCATGTGTTCGAACATCTCGACCGAGACGATGCGATCGAACCGTTCCACGGTCTCGAAGGCGTTCATGTCGCGGGTCAGGATGGTCAGGTTCTTCAATTCGCGCGCCCGGGCCTGATCCTCGATGAAGAGGCGCTGGCCGTTGGAGTTCGACACAGCCGTGATCGACGACCCTGGATAGCGCTCGGCCATCCAGAGCGACAGCGAGCCCCAGCCGCAGCCCAGTTCCAGAACCGACTGGCCGTCGCCCAGGCCCGCGTGGGCGCAGGTTTCGGCTAACGCGGCGTCCTCGGCCTCGGCCAGGGTCTCGGCGCCCGTGGGATACAGGCAGCAGGAGTATTTCAGGCGTGGCCCCAGGCAGATGCGGAAGAACTCCGCCGGCAGTTCGTAGTGCTGGCTGTTGGCGGCGTCCGTGTGTTCCGCGATCGCCCGCGCCGCCATCTCGCGGGCGAAGCCATGATCGGAGGTCGTCTCCGTCGCCAGGCGCGCGCGCGCCGGCGACCATTCTCGCTATGGCGGGGCGGGTGACGCAGTCCGGCGCGGGGGCGTCCTGGAGCGAGCGGATCAGGGCGGTCAGGGACATGAAGGTCTCGCTTTCACGCAATGGGACGCGGCGGGCGGGGAAAAAAGCGCGACACCCGGGCCTGGTAGGCGCGATAGGCGTCCGGACGGCTCTTGAGCATCTGCGCTTCCAGCGGGGGGACGCCGCTGACGTGATTAAGCAGCCACCACATCAGCGCCGGGGCCAGCAGCGACAGCCAGCCGCCGGGATAGTCGAGCTGCAGGGCGACGACCGGATAGGCCAGCCAGCCCAGCCATTCGAAGAAGTAGTTCGGGTGGCGCGACCAGGCCCACAGGCCGACCTCCGCGACCTGGTTCGCATTGGCCGGGTTCCGGCGGAACGCCGCCATCTGCCGGTCCGCCAGATGCTCGCCCGCGACGGCGGCCAGGACGATGGCGGCCCCCAGCCCTTCGCGCCAGCCGACGGTCGGGTCGGGGCGCGCGGCCGCGGCGCGAACAGCGATCACGAGAACCACGACCGTGGCGGCCTGGATCATCAAGAAGTCCCAAGCCTTCCAGCCCCATCCGCCCCATGAGCGCTTCAGCGTCTCGTAGCGCGGATCGACGTGTCCGCTTCGCCAGGTCCGCGCCAGAATGTAGCCGCCGAGCCGGATCGCCCAGAGGGCGACCAGGGCCGCGACGATCGCCTGCCGGACCGGCGACGCGCCGTCCGAGGGCTGGGGCGCCGCCCAGGCCGCCAGCAATCCGACGGACCCCGTCCAGAAGACGTCCGTCCATCCGCCGCTTCCGGTCACGCGCACCACGACCCAGGCCAGGGTCATCAGCCCGGCGGCGGCGAGGGCGACGGCCAACAGGATCATGGGTTCGGCTCTCCGAGGGACGTTCGCTGAAAGCTACGCGTGAACGGAAGCCACGGATGCGCATCCGGATCGCCGGGACGTCCGTAACTCCCGGCGATGACCTCCTGCGGAGCCGCCTCCATGCCGTCCAGCCAACAGCCGCCGCGCCGGATCGCCGTCGTCGGCGCGGGGATATCCGGCCTGTCCTGCGCCTGGCTGTTGTCCCAGGCCCACGACGTCACCCTCTACGAAGCCGACGGGCGACTGGGCGGCCATTCCAACACAGTACTCGTGGCGGGTGAGACCGGCGACATCGCCGTCGACACGGGCTTCATCGTCTACAACGAGCCCAACTATCCCAACTTGACCGCCCTGCTTTCGCACCTCGGCGCGCCCACCAAGCCGGCGCATATGTCGTTCGCCGTGTCGGTCGATGATGGCGCGTTCGAATACTCCAGCCACGGCGCGGCGGGCCTGTTCGCGCAGAAGCGCAATCTGACCAGTCCCCGGTTCTGGTCGATGCTGGCCGATCTGAAGCGCTTCCACCGCCGCGCGCCCCTGGACCTGCCGGTGCTGGAAACCTCCGGCATCTCGTTGGGCGAATACCTGAACCAGGGCGGCTACGGCCGGATGTTCATGGACCACCACCTGCTGCCGCAGGCGGCTGCGATCTGGTCGGCCTCGTCGCGGCAGATGGCGGACTATCCGGCGGCGGCCTTCGTCCGCTTCTACCGCAACCACAGGCTTCTCGAGGTGGACATGCGGCCGAACTGGCGCACCGTCGACGGCGGCAGCCGGACGTACGTCTCTCGACTGAAGCAGGCCTTCCGGGGCCAGGTCCGCACCGGCAGTCCGGTGGAGGGCATGGTTCGCGATGAAGCGGGCGCGACGGTGTTCGCGGCGGACGGCCCCGAGCGTTTCGACGCCGTGGTCCTGGCGGTCCACGCCGACCAGGCCCTGCGTCTGCTCGCCCAGCCCTCGACCGAAGAGCGTCGCCTGCTGGGGGCGCTCCCCTATCAGCGTAACCGGGCGGTCCTGCATCGCGACGTCGCCCAGATGCCCAGACGCCGCGCCGCCTGGGCGGCCTGGAACCATGTCAGCCGTCGGGGCGACGACCGGTCGGCGGGCGGCGTGACCTACTGGATGAACCAGCTGCAGTCGTTGCCCGGCGCGCCCTTGATGGTGACGCTGAACCCTCTGCACGAACCCCGGTCGGATCTGATCTTGGCCGAGTTCGACTACGAGCACCCGGTGTTCAACGCCGCGGGTCTGGCGGCGCAACAGCAACTCTGGTCGCTGCAGGGCGGCGGGAACGTCTGGTTCTGCGGCGCCTGGTTCGGCTCCGGTTTCCACGAGGACGGCCTGCAGGCCGGTCTGGCCGTCGCCGAGCAGCTGGGCGGCGTGCGGCGGCCCTGGACGGTCGCCGACGAAAGCGGCCGCATCGTCCTGAACTCCCGGCCCATCCTGGCGGAAGCGGCCTGATGGAAGCCTCGGCCCAACATCCGGCGTTCGGCCTCTACAGCGGCGTGGTCGCCCATGTGCGCCATCGGCCGGTCCGACATGCGCTGCGCTATCGCATCTTCATGCTCCTGATCGACCTGGACCAGGCGCCGGCGCTCCTGGCCGCGCGGCGCTGGCTGTCCGGCGGTCGGTTCGGGCTCATGAGTTTCCGCGAGACCGACCACGGCGATGGAAGCGGCCGTCCCCTGCCAAGACAGGTTCGGGAGCGCCTGCGCGCCGCCGGCCTGCCCGCCGACGGACCGATCCGTCTCCTGACCATGCCGCGCGTGCTGGGCCACGCCTTCAATCCGATCAGCGTCTATTTCTGCCACCGCGCGGACGGCGCCCTGGCGGCCACCCTGTACGAAGTCTCCAATACCTTCGGCGAGAGACACAGCTACCTGATCCCTGTCGACGATCCGGACGGGACAGTCGTACGCCAGACTGTCGGCAAACGGTTCTACGTGTCGCCGTTCATGGACATGGACCTGACCTATCGCTTCCGGGTCCGGCCGCCGGGGAAGACGACGCGTCTGTTCATCGATGTCGACGACGGCGAGGGGTCGATGATGACCGCCGCCTTCGTCGGACGATGGGCGCCGTTGACCGACGCCCGTCTGTTGGCCGCCTGGGCCTCTCATCCTCTGCTGACGGTGAAGGTGGTCGCCGGCATCCACTGGGAGGCGCTGAAGCTGGTGCTGAAGGGCTTACGCCTCCGTCGGCGCCCGGCGGCGCCCGTTCATCCCGTCACCGTCGTCCGCCGTTCGACGGGCTGCCCTGTTCATGGAGACCCCGCCCGTGTCGCCTAGAGTCCTCGCCCTTGTCGCCGCCGTTCTCATCCTGATCCCGACCTCGGCCTGGGCGGCGCCCGAACCTGTCCGTTCAGTCGACCTCGATCGCTTCATGGGGCGCTGGTACGAAATCCTGCGCACGCCCAACAACCATCAGCGCAACTGCTGGGCGGCCAGCCAGGTCTGGTCCCGGCGCGAGGATGGCCGGTTCTCCATCCGCCAGACCTGCCATCGCGGATCACGCACCGGTCGGATCCAGACCTTCGACACCACGGCGCGGGTGCTGAACCCGCCCCAGAACACCAAGTTCGAGGCCAGTTTCTTCGGCGGCCTGATCCGTCAGCGCTACTGGGTGATCGATCACGCCGACGACTACAGCTGGATGATCGCCACCACGGCGGATGGCGAGTTCCCCGCCCTGCTGTCCCGAAGCCCCACGATGACGGCGGGCGAAGTCGGAAGGCTGCGGAGGAGGATGGGCGAGCTGGGCCTGCCGACAGCGGCGCTCGCGCCTTCGGAGCGCTGATGCGGGGGTCGGAAGGACCCCTGCATCCGAGAGCGATGTCGCTCCGTACCTGTCTCCGGAGCAGCCCGCCGGGGGCTGACGGAGGACAGCCATGCGAACCTTTGACATCGCCACCATGGTCGGAACGATCCTGGTCATCGCCAGCCCCGCCGCCGCGCAGGACTGGCGCGGCCCCTACATCGGCGCATCCATCGGCGGCGCATGGTGGATGACGACGAGGGCGAACGGGTCGTCTTCGACACCAACCTGGACGGCGCCTTCAACGACACGGTGCGCAACGCCGCCATGGTCGACGCCTTCGGCCCCACGACGGCCAATCCGGGCGGGTTTTGCGGAGGCCGAGCGCGCAGCAACAATTTCGCGAGCGGCTGTATCGACGAGGACGATGTCGGCGGCGATTTCGCGCTGCGCGCCGGCTGGGACTTCCAGACCGGTCCCTGGGTCTATGGCGTCGTCGTCGAGGCGGCGTCCGTCGATGTCCAGGACTACGCGACCGCCTTCAGCATCACGCCCGCCGCCTATCAGTTCCAACGCGAACTGAACGACGGGCTTTTCGCCGCCCGCCTGCGCGGCGGCCGCACCTGGGGCCGGGCGCTGGTCTACGCCACCGGCGGGGTCGCGACCGCCAAGGTGACGGACAGCTTCTCCACCACCAACACCGCCAACAGCTTCACGCCCCTGACATCGGAGGACGACGCCACCGGCTACCAGCTCGGCGCTGGCGTCGAGACCTGGCTGACGGATCGGCTCACCCTCGGCGTGGAGTACCTCTACACCAACTTGGACGCCGGCGACGGCCTGACGGTCCGCACCGGCCCCGGCACGGCGCCGGCGACCAACCCGTTCCTGATCGTCAACCCGCAGGGAACCGACCAGAGGCGGATGGCGGACGAGCTCGCGTTCCAGAGCTTCCGGGTGACGTTGGCCGCTCGGTTTTAATGGAGCGAGCAGAGAGAGATTGGCGTTCCCCGGCCAATATATCGGACTGACCGTCGGAGACGCGCCAGAAGCGGACATTCGCGCCGAAGCAGAAAGCGGACGCTTACGGCGCCTGAGGATCGGGCCGCCCTGGACGAGGCTGCGACGTCGTCCACTTCGATGCCGAAGTACAGTAGCGGCCCTCTCCGGCCGTTTGCGCCGCAGTCCACGCTGACCGGCGCAAGGATTGCCAGCCTTGTCGTAGAACAGGCGCTTTGAAGTTGGCGGAAGTCTGCCGTGACGGCGGCGGGTCAAGGCTGTCCTGCGCTGAATGCGCACGGCGGCCCTCAACCCGACCTCATCAGCCTTGCATGACGGCGGCGCTCGAAGGGAGGCGTGTCGGGTCCCGCAAGATCGCTCAGGCGGGGCAGGAGCTGTCGTAGGGCAACTTGGTCATGCTCGGCCGCGGCGATCTCGGCCAGGGCCAGGTCGAGCATCACGCCATCCTACCTTACGATCTAATATCTTATAGCTTTCCAATATATTATTCTCGATACCGCGGCATGAGATAAAAGTAGAACATTACTAAACCACAACGACCCATAATAGGGAGACAAAATTTCTATATTTCTGATATCTGACTTAGACTCAATTATAGAGAATATATCTCTGCCAATGAACAATACAAAAATAGCACCTCCCACCCAAAGAGACGTTATTGACAATAAACTTTGTCAAACTTAGGCAGAGATGCGAAAAATAATGTAACGATTATAGAAAATATCTGATATATAGCCGGCCTTGAAATATTAGCGACATCGCTTTCAACGATTTCAATTAGGTTGGTTCGGTATGGCTGATCTTCGATGATGGCGTCGAGAACAAAACCCGACATAACTATCAGAACGATTATAGAAAACGTTCCGATAACAATCAAGGATTTGGACATTGATAAAAAGCTCCATCAGCTGTCATTGTGACGACATTTACAGCCGCTCTGCCAGGTACACCTCTCGCCCACTGGGTATCTGCGTGCGTGGGTAGACCATCTCTAGTGTGGTAGTGATAAAACGCTTTAAAAATAAAATTTCCGACCGGGATTGGATATGGGTCAATATCATCCGCGCGCCTATCGCTTGGATAGGAGGGCTGGATAAAAATCGTCCCGCTACTGTCCATGGAAGCCCAGAAACCTTCCTCCCTACCACTTAAAAGGGCACGATCCTGAGTTTGCCGCATTGCGCCTAATATTTCTGGCCGACGACTCGTCCGTTCCAATGCATCGCACCCTCGGCTTAGATTATGACGTCGGCTGGGGTCTGGACCAGTCGCTGCGCCGCCGCCGCCGCCTCCACCTAAACCGCCACCGCCCCCAGGACCTCGACCCCATCCTAGGCCCAGCTCACCATATAAAGTCCCAGAATCAAAAACCGACAGCCAAACCCATACTCCGGGCTCGTCCGCTTGCCGTCTCTCTCAGTGTGGTTGGACCAGCATAGGCTCTGAAGGCCCAGCGGATCCGCCAGATTGACCGGATCTCCGCCCACATAGGCGTAGAGGTTCGCCCCGGCCGCGTACCCGATCGGGTCCGTCTGCAGGAACCGGCCCAGCTGCGGCGCATAGGCCCGGGCGCGGTAGTGGTAGAGGCCCGGCGCCAGATAGGCCTGGCCCGTGTACTGGAACCGGTCCGAGGCGACCGCCACGCCGTACTCGTCGTACCGGTTGATCCCCGCCGAGCCGCCCGAGGCGTCGGCCAGCGCGACCACCGAGCCGCGCTCGTCGGCCAGCTGCTGATAGCGCAGGCCGCCCGAGAACAGGCTGGCGACGGGCCTGTCCAGGCCGGGGGCCGGGGGACG
>NZ_JBNFOJ010000016.1:0-20264 GCF_057364705.1 Brevundimonas sp. CURTG3B2_SDJG | reverse complement strand
GACGTCGCACGTCGCCATCCTGGCCGCCGCCATGGGCGTGCCCGCCCTCGTCGCCATGGGAGCGGGCCTGGCCCAGGTCGAGGACGGCGCCCTGGTCATGCTCGACGCCGACCACGGCAGCCTGGTCGCGGATCCGTCCGCCGCTCGACAGGCCAAGGCCCAGGCGGCGTTGGCGGCGCGCGATCGCCGCAGAGCCGAAGCCCGCGCCCTGGCCCACGAGCCTTGTCACACCGCCGACGGCGTCAGGGTCGAGGTGTTCGCCAACCTTGGTCACGTCGCGGAGGCCGCTCCCGCCGTCGCCGCCGGCGCGGAGGGCTGCGGCCTGCTGCGCACCGAATTCCTGTTCCTGGACCGCGAGACCGCGCCGAGCGAAGACGAACAGCTGGCGGACTATCAGGCCATCGCCGACGCTTTGGACGGCCGGCCGCTGATCGTGCGCACCCTGGACGCGGGAGGCGACAAGCCCCTGCCCTACCTGCCCCTGCCGGCCGAGGAGAACCCCGCCCTGGGCCTCCGCGGCGTCCGCGCCGGCCTGCATCGTCCCGACGTCCTGGTGACGCAGCTGCGCGCCATCGCTCGCGTCCGTTCGGCCGCGCCGGTGGCCGTCATGCTTCCCATGATCGCCTCCGTGGCCGAGGTGCGTCAGGTCCGCGCCCTGCTCTCCGTCGCCGCGGAGGCGACGCCGCCGCCCCTGCTGGGCGTGATGGTCGAGACCCCGGCCGCCGCCGTGACCACGGACCGCCTGGCCGCCGAGGTGGACTTCATCTCCATCGGCTCCAACGATCTCTCCCAGTACGTGCTGGCCATGGATCGCCAGAACCCGGCCCTGGCCGCTCAGCTGGATGGTCTGCACCCCGCCGTGCTGCGCCTGATCGGCGAGGCCGCGCGCGGCGCCGCGACAACCCGCTGGATCGGGGTGTGCGGCGGATTGGCGTCCGAGCCGGCCGCCGTTCCGATCCTCATCGGCCTGGGCGTGCGCGAACTCTCGGTCGCCCCCGCCATGATCGCCGAGATCAAGGCCCTGGTGCGCACGCTGACCGTCGAGGACTGCCGCCGCCTGGCCGTCCAGGCGCTCGATCAGGACGGCCCCGAAGCCGTCCGGGCCCTCGCCGTCCAGCACCTGGCCGCCGCCCTGGAACCCCGCGCCGTGGGAGCCGTCGCATGAAGATCGGACTAGCCAGCCTGCAACCCCTCGGCCGCGCCCTGATGCTGCCGATCGCGGTGCTGCCCGTGGCGGGCCTGCTGCTCCGGCTGGGCCAGCCCGACCTGCTTGACGTCGCCTTCCTGTCCGCGGCCGGCCAGGCCGTCTTCTCCAACTTGGGCCTGCTGTTCGCGGTGGGCGTGGCGGTCGGTCTGGCGCGCGACAACAACGGCGCGGCGGGGCTGGCCGGGGTGATCGGCTACCTGATCACCGTCGAGGCCGCCAAGGTCCTGCTGTCGGTCCCGCCAGAGATCGCCGCGGGTTTGGCCGGCGACGCCGCCGCGGCCGCCGAAAAGGTGTTCCGCGACCAGGCCATGGCGCGCCTCGGCGTTCCGATCGGCATCGTCTCGGGCCTGATCGCGGGCGATTTCTACAACCGCTTCTCGAACATCAAGCTGCCGGAATACCTGGCCTTCTTCGGCGGCCGCCGCTTCGTGCCGATCGTCTCGGGCCTCGCCGCCCTGGTCGTCGCCGCCGCCGTCGGCCTGTCCTTCGCGGCCATCGACCAGGGGATCGACACCTTCAGCCGGGTGGTCGTCGGCTCCGGCGAGATCGGCCTGTTCGTCTACGGCCTGCTGAACCGGCTGCTGATCATCACCGGCCTGCACCACATCCTGAACAACGTCGCCTGGTTCATCGTCGGCGACTACGGCGGCGCGCACGGCGACATCAACCGCTTCTTCGCCGGCGACCCGAGGGCCGGAGCCTTCATGAGCGGCTTCTTCCCGGTCATGATGTTCGGGCTGCCGGCGGCCTGCCTGGCCATGTACCATGCCGCCCGGCCCGACCGGAAAAAGGCGGTCGGCGGCATGCTGGCCTCCCTGGCCCTGACCGCGTTCCTGACCGGGGTGACCGAGCCGATCGAGTTCACCTTCATGTTCCTGGCGCCCATGCTGTACGCCATCCACGCCGTGCTGACGGGCGTGGCCATGGTGATCATGGACGTGCTGGACATCCGGCTGGGCTTCACCTTCTCGGCCGGCCTGTTCGACTACGTCCTGAACTACGGCCAGTCGACGCGTCCCTGGATGCTGCTTCCCGTGGGCCTCGTCTACGGCGTGGCCTACTACGGCCTGTTCCGCGCGGCGATCCGGCTATTCGACCTGAAGACCCCCGGCCGCGAGGATCAGGCCGAAGCGTCGGCCGAAGGCGCCTCGACCGCCGGAGACCGAGGCCGCGGGTTCGTGCAGGCCCTGGGCGGGGCGGCCAATCTGCGCTCGGTGGCGGCCTGCACCACCCGCCTGCGCCTGGGCATCGTCTCGCGCACGCAGGTCGACGAGGCCGCCCTGAAGCGGCTGGGCGCGCGGGGCGTGATCTCGCCCACGCCCGAGGCGCTTCAGGTGGTGGTCGGCCCCATCGCCGACGCCGTGGCCGAAGAGATGCGCGCCGCACTGCAGTCGCCGCTCCCGGCGCAGAGCCCTGTCGCTTCGCCCCTCGGGAAAGCCCCCGGCGATCGGCGCCGCGCTCCTGGCGGCCCTGGGCGGCGCCGGCAACCTCGCGGCTTCGGCGCGGAAGGCGGGCCGGCTCTGCCTCGTCCTGCGCCGCAGGGAGCCCGTGGACGAGGCGCCCTCGGCCGCGCCGCGCCTCGGGGATTCGTCTGGACGGCGCCCGACCGGGTTCAGGTTCTCACGGACGAATAGGCGCCTGCGCCATCACCGCTTCCAGGGCCGCCAGCCGGACGACTTGAGCAGGCGCAGCGGCACGATCGTCTCCGGCGCATCCGCGCGGATCTCCGTCATCGGCAGATCCACCACCATCCGGGTTCCGCCGCCCGGGGCCTCGTCGGCCCGGATCGTCCCGCCCATGGCGGCGATGAGCTCGCGCGAGATGCTCAGGCCCAGGCCGGCCCCGCTGGCGGCCGACCCGCCGTGCGCGCCGCGCTCGAACAGCCTGTCCTTGATCTCGGGCGCGATGCCCGGCCCGCAGTCGGTGATCTCGAAATTGTAGATGGCGGTGTCGTCGCCGACGCTGTCGCGGGTGACCACCAGCAGGATCGAGCCGCCCGCCTCGCTGAACTTGACCGCATTGCCCAGGACGTTGGTCAGCACCTGGCGCAGGGCCAACGGATCGCCCCGGACCTTCAGGCCGGCCAGGTCGTCGCCCACGCAGCGCATGGTCACCCCCGCCTGCGCCGCCGCCACGGTCCAGGAGGCGGACAGGGAATCGATCAGGTCCTTGATGGCGAAAACCTCGCTGGCCACAGTCGGCGCCTTGCGCGGCGCCGGCCCGACTACGCCCTGCATCGCCGCCGCGTGCGCATCCTGGGCTTGGCGCAGGCTGCCGTTCAGCAGGGACAGCATCGCCTCGGCCGTCTCCTTCAGAAGGGCGACGTGCTCCTGGTCCTCCTCCCTCAGGGGCCGGCCGGACATATAGCCGATCAGGCCGGTCATGCCGCTGAGGGTCGAGCGCAGCTCGTGTGTCAGGTCGGCCACCCCGGCGGCGTAGTCGGCGGCCCGGCGGCGCTCTTCGTCGACGGCCTCCAGGTCGGCCTGAAGACGCAGATGCCGCGCCTGGACCTCCTCCAGGTCCCGACGGAGCGTCCGGAACGTCAGTTCCTCGCGGACGTCGCGGCCCAGTTCGAACGTCTCCAGCGCCAGATACAGGCAGCCTTCGTGACCGACATGGTCCCGGATGGCGGTGAGGCGGGCGTGCGTCGTCCGACGTTCGGCGAAGTCGGCGTCATTAGCCGCGCCGGGCTGCAGAACCCCCAGATCTTGCCGGTGCCCCGGAGCGTCCGAAAGCGTCCAGGCCGCCAGGCTGTCGGCGATCGACGGCCCCAGCAGCCGGGCCAGCGGCTTGCCCGTGAACCGGTCCGACAGGCGCTGGTCGCTGGCGCCGACGATGCGGGCCTCTTCGTGGTGGATCATCACCTCGACCACGACCCCGCCCCGCTCGCGAAGGGTCAGGAGCAGGTGATCGGACACGTCCGCCCACTGCGCGTCGGCGCCCAAGCCGTCGATAAGCACTCTCATGTCCGCGACGCCCACAGTCAGACTTCCTGTCTGCGATGGTAGGCGGGGACGGCGTCGGCGACTGTAAACAACTGCAACGCTCAACGCCGCTCTTGGCCATGGCGCGGCGAGTCTGTAGCCTTCCGAACCAGTGTTGATGACCTTCAGACTCTCGGCCGCCCTGGCCCTTTGCGTCCTCCTCGCCGCGGGATGCGCGCACGTTCCCCGCGTCGTCGTCGCCGAATGGGCCGAACGGCCGGTTCTGGAGCCGGCTCCCACCTACGCCTTGGCGATCGAGACGGACCGCCTGCCGGTCGGAGCCGGCGGGACCGAGCTTCTGCGGCAGGCTCTGGCCGGGCGCGGCTGGCGCGAGGCGGGTCAGAATCCAGCCTGGACGGTTCGCGCGACCTACGCCGTCCGGCCCGAGCACGTCGGCGCTCAGGGAGCCGACGAAGAAGTGTGGCTGGTCCAGCCCCGCCGGACCCCGTGGTGGCGCGGGCCGCGAACGGTGCACACCCTGACCCTCGGCCTGGTCCGCCCCGGCGACCCGCGTGAAACCTATCGTGTCGACGCCTCGGTCAGCGGCCCGATCGCACCCCCCGAGGACACCCTGCGCGCCCTCGCCGAAGCCGCCGCCGAACGGCTGGATCCGGAGCGGGTTCAATCGCCGGCCGACATCTCCGCGCGCGGCAGGGTCACCACGAAACAGGCGCCCTCGCCCCCGCCGTCATAGCCGATGCCGCCGCCGTGGCGCTCGATCACGGTGCGCACGAACGCCAGCCCCAGCCCCGCGCCCGGCTGATCGCCACCGTGCCCGAACGGCTGGAACAGACGCTCTCGCGCCTCAGCGGACAGGCCGGGGCCCGCATCCCGTATCGTACAGACGCAGACCGGACGGCCTTCCTCTCGTCCGGCGGACAGAGCGCACGTCACCACGCTGTCGCGGGGCCCGTACTTCAACGCATTGTCCAGCAGATTGGTCAGCGCCCGCATGATCAGGCCCGGATCGCCCCGGATCAGATACTCCTCGTCCTCCAGTTCGGGCGTCTGGATGACCACCCCCTTGGCCGAGGCCTGGGGCCACAGGGCGTCGGCGGCGTCCAGAAGGATCTGGGCCAGGTCGACGACCACCGCGCGATACGGTTGCGACTCCGCCCTCGCCAGCTGCACGTAGCTCTCGGCCAGATCCAGCGTGCGCTGGGCGTAGCCGCCGATCCGGCGCTCGAAAGCGGGATCGCCGCGGTCCTGTCCGCTCTGCAGCAGGGTGAGGATGGAGACCTGCGGCGCCCGCATGTCGTGGCTCAGCAACTGAAGCACCTGCTCGCGCTGGCGTTCGGCCGCCCGGAACGCGGTCATGTCGGCGAACCGGACGATGTAGCCTTGCAGGCCCCCGTCGGCGTTCAGCAACCGCGCGCTGGCCGCCTTCAGCACCCGGCCGGACAGCGTAGGCAGGTCGTCCGATTCCGCCCCCGCGCCCTCCAGGAACGGCCGCCATCGCGCTTCGCCCAGACTGTCGAACACCGCACCCAACTCGCCCGTCGCCAACAGGGCGCCTCCGAACAGGTCTTGCGCGCGATCGTTGGACAGCAGGATCCGCCCCGTCTCATCGACCACCAAGGTGGCGTCCGGCAGGCTGCGCAGGGCGTCGGAGATGAAACGGTCCAGGTCGCGCAGGCGTCTCAGGGCCCCGCGCAGGGTCTCGACCTGACGGGATACGACGTCGCCGGATGCGGGGGCGGCGATCAGCTCGCCCAAGGGCGCCTCGCGCTCGAAGGCGTCGACCTCGGCCTGCATGTAGGCCGAGGCCGTCGCCAACCGGCGCCAGCTCCAGACCGGCCAGGCGAACGCCAGGCCGGCGATGGCCGCCGCGGGCGGGAACCATAGGTCGGCCAGGAAGAAGGCCGCCGCGCTGGCTCCTAGCACCAGGACGACCAGCCCGCCGCCCAGGGCCAGGTTCACCGCCGGCCTCAGGAAGAAGAAGCCCGCCATCAGAAGCCACAGTGGCAGCAGGGACAGCGCGGCGCGCCAGGACGCGGGCGCGGTCCTGGGACCACCGCCCTCAAGCAGGGTCTGAAGCAGGTTCGCCTGAAGCTCCACGCCCGGGGTCAGTTGGCCGTTCCCGGCGTTCGGAGCGGCGTACTGGTCGCCGAGCCCGTTGGCGGTGGCGCCGACCAGCACCAGTTTGCCGGCCAGGAACGCCGGCGGAACTTCGCCGCGCAACAGATCGACGAAGGAGATCGTACGGAACCCACCGGGCGGCCCGCGATAGGCGATCGCCTCGGGCTCCAGGGCCTCCAGCACGCCATCGTCTCTCGTCGCCGAAGCCGGTTCGCTCGCCCGAGCGCCGCCGGCCAGGGAGAGGGCCAGGTGCGGCCACACCCGATCGCCGGCTCGAAGATACAGGGGAATGCGGCGCACAACCCCGTCCGCGTCCGGCGTCAGCGCGACCTGGCCCAACCCCGCCGCCCCGGCCTTCAGGGCGGGGGCCGGCTCCACCACGCGCCACGGCAAGCCGTCGTCCCCGGCGTATCCACCAGCAGGGGCAGGTGGACGTCGCCGGCTCGCGTCAGCGCCGCCGCGAGGGTCGCGTCGTCCGGCGTCGTCTCGGTGAACAGCACGTCGTAGACGACGCCGGCCGGCCGGGCTTCGGCCAGCCGGTCGATCAGCTCCGCGTGCCGGGTCCGCGGCCAGGGCCAGCGCCCAAGGGCTTCGACGCTGCGATCGTCGATGGCGACGATGACGATGCGATCGTCCGCGGGCCGGTCCGCAGGCGGGTGAAGCCGTCATAGGCCAGGTTGTCGGCCCGCCCGGCCGCCGAGCCGACGGCCAGCCAGACGACCAGGATCGACGAGACGAGGCCGACCGCCAGCCACTCCGCGACCGCCCGGCGGCCGGTCTGCCGGGCCCCCAGCAGGCTTCGCCAGCGTCCCCCGTCCAGCATCGGCTCAGCGGCCGATATGAAGCGGGCGCGGCTCGGACCAGACCTCGAGCGTCCGCCCGAAGCGCTGCCTGACGCCCTGCACCCGCCACTGATAGGCGCCAGCCGGCAGGCCGGTGAGCGTGATCTGGGTTTCGATCAGGTCCGTCTCGTCGATCAGCGGCGTCTCAGGCTGGCCGCCCTCGGTCCAGAGCTGGAAGCGGAACACCGCCTCGCCCTCCCCGACCGGCTCCCAGCGGAACAGGTAGCGACGGTCCAGGGGACCGCCGATCGCCGAGGCGGCCAGTCCGGTCAGGCCGTTGCGGGCCTGAACGAAGCTGTAGACCATCGGCAGCCCCTCCACGCCTCCGGCGGAAAGGGCGCTGAGCTGCAGGAAATAGAGCCCGTCGCCGACGCCCGAGAAGGTCAGGCGCGTCTCGCCCGGGCCGGTGGTCGTTTCGCTGAAGGTGTCCACCATGCCGGCGTCGGTGGCCAAACGGCCGTGGTAGCGCTCGGCGCCGTCCGGCCGACGATGTCGAAGGTGGTCCCGCCGTCCATCAGCACCCGGTCCGGATCCACCAGCCGGGGTGCTGGCAGCAGGGCCACCCGGCGCGTCTCGGCCGGGGTCGTGACGGCGCCTTCCGCCTCCGTGACGATCACCTCGCCGGCGGCGGCCTCGCGGCTGACGCGAACGTCGCCCTCCACCACCTCGGTGATCGAGCGCCCTGTCGCCTCGTCGAACGAAACCCTGAAGTCGGTTCCGCGCACGGCCGAGACCGACACCGGCGTACGCACCACGAAGCCGCCGGGGGCGCGGCGCGGCGTCACCCGCGACTCCGCGCGTCCGCCCTGCACCGTCATCTCGTGATCGACGGCGCCGTTCAGCAGGAAGCGGCGCACTCGCGAAAGGCGCACCCGGCTGTTGGAGGGAATGACGACATGGCTGCCGTCGGAAAGGGCCACCCGCACGAAGGCGTTCGCCCCGGTGGCGATGACCGATCCTTCCGCCAGGGTCTGACCGGCGGCCAGGGCCGCGGACCGGCCGTCGCGGATCAGCGTCGCGGTCCCCCGGAAGTTGGCGACCGTGGCGGCGTCCGGAACCGACTTCAGCAGGCGGACGGGAATGTTCAGGGTCCGTCCGACCGGCATGCGGCGCGGGTCGCCGACCCGGTTCAGGCGCTGGACCTGACGGTAGTCGGCGGTGCGCACCAGGTACTGGCTGCCGATGTCGAACAGGGTGTCGCCCGACTGGACCACATAGGGGACCGTCGCCGGCCCGGCCCGCGTCTGGGCCGCCGCCGGCGTCGCGACCAGCAGCGCGGCCCCGATCCAAGGCGCCAGCCGTCTCGCGATCATGTCGCGTCCTCTCCCTCGATCGGGGGACGGGCGTCGCCCACCCTCTCCAGCCGATAGCCGTAGCTGTAGACCGGCTTCAGATGAAAGCCGTTTTCCGGCCTCAGGCCCAGCTTGGTGCGCACCCGCGAGACGTGCATGTCCAGCGAGCGGCTGGTCAGCGTCGGCTCGCCCCCCCAGACGGCCTCGACCATGTAGGCGCGCGACAGGGCGCGATTGAGGTTGCGGAACAGCAGTCGGGCCAATGCGAACTCCTTGGCCGTCAGAACCACGGATTGGCCGTCCCGGACCACCGTTTCGGCGCCGGCGTCGAAGGCGACGCCGGCATGGGTCTCGATCCCGCCGCTCGCCGCCGGGGGGGCGTAGGCGCGGCGCAGCAGGGCCTTCACCCGCGCCGTCAGCACCTCGGGCGAGACCGGTTTGGACAGATAGTCGTCCGCGCCAGCGTTCAGCCCCGCCACCACGTCCTCGTCGTCGGCGCGGCTCGTGACCAGAAGCATCGGCGGGGGCGGATTCAGGTTCATGCGCGCCCAGGCCAGCACCTCCAGGCCCGACCGGTCCGGAAGCTGCCAATCGACGATCAACAGGTCGAACGTGTCCCGGCGCAGGGCCGAGATCAGCGCGTTGGCGCGGGAGAAACCGGTCGGGCGAAGCCCTGCACTCTCGACGACGGCCGTGATGGCTTCGACTTGCAGGGGATCGTCATCCAGCACTGCAACCTTCATTCAGATCCTGACTCCGTGACGCGACACCTTAGCCGAAACAGCGCGCGCGGTGATCACAACACCGTTGGACGAGTGTAAAATTGCGTCAAGCGGGCGCAGGCCGCCATCCCTGACCGCCCGTTGCGGTCCGCCCCGGCTGGTTCGACCCCGCGAGGCTTTTAGATGAACAACGGTTCATCAACACTGGCCGTCAAATATCTCCGTTCAAGTATAAATACGCAGTACGGGGTCCGGAGGTTTGTAAATCATTGTATCGTAAAAATCTGTTATTACTATACAATTCATATGGTTCCAAAATGTTCGCCACATTTCAAACACATACTGAATTTGTCGAAGAAGTCATCCCCGCACTAAGTCCGCGACTGCGCGGCCATGCTTGAAGCCTGAATAAATAACCTGGGTCAATCAAGTCGGTCTGCACAGCTTTTCTGGATTTGTTGTGACCGGTCTTCGATGGATTACGAATACCCCGCGGCCCTGTCGCGCACCGGCGGTGATCAGCCCTATCTGAAGGTTCCGACCGGCGCGCCTCCGGCGGTGCGCCCTCCCTCTTCCCCAAAGCCCCGTCGGCTTCTCTATCTGCCGGTTCCGGCCAAGTTCGCGGTCGCGCTGACGCTGGCCGTCGCCTGGACGGCCCTGAGCGTCTGGCTGTCCCGCCCGTGGCTGGCCGATCTCGCGGCGCTGACATCGTGGCCCCTGGCGCTGATCATCATCGGCTTCATCGCCTATGTGCCCGGCTTCATGAACACCTTCCTGATCAGCACGATCCTGATGGACCGGCGACCGCGGCACGTCCCGCTGACGCAGTATCCGCCGGTCAGCATCCTGGTCGCCTGCTACAACGAGGCGGACAACATCCGCGACACCCTGACCAGCCTGGCGGCCCAGACCTATCCCGGACGGTTCGAGGTCCTGGTGCTGAACGACGGCTCGACCGACGAGACGCGCATGGTCGCCGCCAACGCCATCGGAACGCTGCAGCCGCGGACTCCCGGAAAACTGCGTCTGGTCGATTTCGCGGAGAACGCCGGCAAGGCCGCCGTGCTGAACCGGGGCCTGAAGCTCGCCGCCCACGACCTGGTGGTGACCGTCGACGGCGATTCCTGGCTCCGCGCCGACGCCCTGACCCGCATCGTGGAACGGTTCGCCGCCGACCCCGCCGGAACCGACGCCGTCGCCGGTGCGGTCCTGATCCGCAACTCGCGCCGCAACCTGCTCACGCGCGCCCAGGAGTGGGACTATTTCCACGGCATCGCCGCGGTGAAGCGCATGCAGAGCATGTATCACGGCACCCTGGTGGCTCAGGGCGCCTTCTCTCTCTACCGGCGCGAGGCGCTGGAGAAGGTCGGCGGCTGGCCGGAATGCGTGGGCGAGGACATCGTCGTGTCCTGGGCCCTGCTGCGGTCGGGCAGCCGCATCGGCTACGCCGAGGACGCCCTGGTCTTCACCAACGCGCCCGACCAGATCCGCCAGTTCGCCAACCAGCGCAAACGCTGGTCGCGCGGGCTTGTCGAGGCGTTCCGGGCCCACTGGCCTCTGCTGTTCAAGGCGCGGATGTCCACCCTGTTCATCTGGTGGAACCTGCTCTTCCTGCCGCTGGACCTGGTCTACACCTTTGCCTTCATCCCCGGCCTGATCTTGGCCCTTTTCGGCATCTACTGGATCGCAGGGCCGCTGACGCTGTTCGTCCTGCCGCTGGCGGCGATCTGGAACCTGTTCATCTTCGACGTGCAGCGCGGGATGTTCCGGTCCCAGGCGCTGAAGGTCCGCCGCAACTTCCGCGGCTTCCTGTTCTACGTCCTGGCTTACAGCCTGCTGATGCAACCGGTCTGCGTTTGGGGCTATGCCGCCGAACTGGCCGGCCTGAGAAAAAACTGGGGTACGAAATGAAGATCGTCTGGCTCTCCATCGCCGCGGCCGGCCTGCCGATGCTGGCCGGGACCGCCTGGGCCCAGGAAGCGGACGCCGCGGGCCCCGCGGTCACGTTCGACGTCTTCGCCTCGACCGATGCGGACGAGTCCGACGTGCTGAAGGCGGGCGTCAGCTTCGACTGGACCTACGCAGGCCCCGGAAAATATCACGGACTGCGCCTGGAGACGGCGCGTTTCTCCCCGCTGGGGCGGCCCACGACGGAGGACCAGCGGGTCTATTACCGGTTCGCCGACGGCCGCGACGACTGGACCTGGAACGGCCAGGTCGGCACCGACGGCGACACGGCCCTGGGCGCCGTCAGCGTGGTGCGCGAGGGCCGCATCCGCCAGGAGTATTTCGTCGAGCGTGAGATCGTCGAAACGCCGCGCGGCCTGGACGAAGGCGTCTACTACACCTTCGCCGGCGGCTCGTTCGACTTCCCCATCGACGACCGGAACAGCTTCACCGTCATGGCCGGGGTGCAGGACTTCACCGGCGAGAACGTCCGCACCCACCTCCGCGCCAACTACGTCCATGTCCTGAAGCCGCAATGGGGCCTCAGCGCCCAGCTGCGCACCCGCTACTACCGCAGCTCCGAGCCGGGGGAGTACGACTACTTCTCGCCGGAATGGTACGCCGAGGTCATGCCGGTCGTGCAGGTTCGGCGGTTCCACGGCGGCTGGCGCTACCAGGCCGCCGTCGGCCTGGGCGCCCAGAAGGATTCCGGATCGGACTGGCGCTCGGCGCGGTATTTCGAAGCCTCGGTGGTCAGCCCCCCGATCCGCCGGGACTGGGCCTTCAAGGCGTCCGCCGTCTACAGCAACACCCCCGTGACCACCGGCTACGCCTACGACTACCAGCAGATCTCGCTGTCGTTGACGCGGGCGTTCTGACGCTCGGGCCCGGCTGACGAAACTGGCGCAGAAGCCCGCCTAGTGGCCCGCCTGTTCCGCCGGCCGCAGGGCGCGGAAGTCGACCTCGGAATCGGCGATCAGCCAGACCAGGCCCGCCCAGGCGGCCACGTTCTGGGTCATCTGCTCCGGATCGATCTTGTCCAGGGTGTCGTCGGCCGTGTGGTGCAGATCGAAATAGCGGCTCCCGTCCTGGCTCAGGCCGAAGACCGGCACCCCCGCCTCGGCCAGCGGGCCGATGTCGACGCCTCCGTGCAGCTCGGGCTCCTGCGAGGGCAGCACGCCGATCGGATGCAGGACTCGTGTCGCCGCGCGCTGGAAGTCGCTGTTCTGGGCGCCCGGCGGCAGCTGCAGGGCGTAGATCCGGTCCGCGCCGAAGTCGCTCTCGCCGGCGATCACGTGTTTTTCCCGCCCCGCGCCGATCCCCCTCAGATAGGCGCCGCCGCCATTGCCCGTGTCGGTCGGCTGGGCCACCTCCTCGGAGCCGTACAGCACCACGCGGATCGTCCGCGCCGGACGCCGGCCCGATTCCGCGATCACCTTGGCCGCCGCCAGGGTGATGGCCCCGCCGGCGCCGTCGTCGATGGCGCCCGTGCCCAGGTCCCAGCTGTCCATGTGCGAGCCCAGGACGATGACTTCCTCCGGCCGGCTCCGGCCGACGATCTCGCCCATGACGTTCTGAGACACCGTCTCATAGGTGTGCGCCGTCGACGACAGGCTGATCCGCACCGGTCCGCCCAGGCCGATCAGCCGCGACAGCTGGTCGGCGTCGGGCGCGGCCAGCGAGAAGGCCGGCAGGGGGACCCGGCCCTCGACATAGCGGGTGGTCCCGGTGTGCGGCATGCGGTGCTCGTCCGAACCGGCCGAGCGCATCACGAAGGCGACCGCGCCCTTGGCCGCCGCCGCCGCCGGCCCGGCCCCTCTGATGCGCGACAGCGGCCCATAGCCCGAGCCGTCCTGCATGCGCACCATCTGGCCGGCGTCGACGAAGGCGATCTTGCCGGTCAGCGATCCCGCCGGCGCGGCGTTCAGCGCCTCCAGGCCGTCGAAGCGCACGACCTCGGCCTGGATGACGCCCTGGGTCGCCGGCGAGTGGCCGAGCGCGGCCACCACCAGCCTCTGCGGATGGTCGCCCAGGATCGCGCCGCTCTCCTCGCCCCGCTCCCAGCCGACCAGCGGGAACTGTTCGATCCGCACGTTCTGGAAGCCGTGCCGGCGCATGTAGTCCGCGGCCCAGGCGGCGGCGTCCTGCTCGGCCTTGGACCCCGCCGGCCGGGCGCCGAAGCGGGTGGTCAGCTGGGTCACGTAGTCCAGGGCGATGTTCCGCTCCAGCGCCGCGTCGCGGATCTGCTCGGCGCGCTGGATCGTGGCGGCGTCCTGGGCCAGGGCGGGCGCGGCCGAGAGGCTCAGCGCCAGCGCGCTGGCGGCGAGAAGACGGGCGGACAGGCGCATGACGGCTCCGGGACTCAGGCGTGAGGCCGGGACCCTAGACCGGAGATTTCAGCGCGGGAAGCAGGCTTGGCCCTGGTTTTCAGGCCGGCTCCACAAGGAGGATCACTCGCCCTTGACGTAGGGCTCCACCGGTCCCTGCAGCTTGACGGTCAGGGCCTTGCCGCGGCGGTCCACGCGATTGCCGACGGCCAAGCGCACCCAGCCTTCCGAGACGCAGTATTCCTCGACGTTGGTCTTTTCCTCGCCCTTGAAGCGCACGCCGATGTTCTGGGCCAGCACGTCCGCGTCGTGGAACGGGCTGTCGGGATCGACGGACAGGCGGTCGGGAAGATCGGTCATGGCGGAGCTCATCGGAAAATCAGAGCGGGCCTTTAGCCGAACCCGCCCGCCGGTCCAAGGGCCGTTCCCGCTTGACCTGACGCGGCGTCAATCGTCTAGGTTCGTTTCGAATCGAGACGGACCCTGCATGAGCGACCTCGTCATCCGCGACTTCATCGCCCCGGCGGCGGACGGCTATCCGCTGTCGATGCGCCTGGTCTCCGCCGCCCGGCCGGCCTGCGCGGTCCTGGTCAGCTCGGGCACCGGTTTTCCCAAGGGCTTCTACGACCGGTTCGCCCGCCACCTCGCGAACAAGGGCGCGGCGGTCCTCACCTACGACTTCCGCGGCATCGCCGGCTCGCGCCCCGAGGATCTGGCGGCGATGAAGATGGACTACGTCGACTGGGGCCGGCTGGACATGCCCGCGGCCCTGGACGCCCTGATCGAGGCCGCCCCCGGCCTGGCGGTCTTCCACGTCGGCCACAGCGTCGGCGGCCATTTCCTCGGCTTCATGTCCAACCAGGACCGCATCGACCGCCACGCCTTCGTCTCGGTCGGCAGCGGTTACTGGGGCCGCCACCACCGGTCCTACAACCCGCTGGAGCTGTTCTTCTGGTTCGGCTACGGCCCGTACAGCCTGGCCCGGCGCGGCTACATCAAGGGCGGCGGCCTGTGGGCGGGCACGGACCTGCCGCGCGGCGTCTGGGAGACCTGGCGGCGCTGGTGCCTGAAGGAGCCCTACTTCCTCGACGAGTTGAAGGACCGGCTGCGGCCCCACCATTTCGACGTGGTCACGGCCCCGATCCGCTCCTGGATCTTCACCGACGACCCCATCGCCACCCCGGTCACCTCGCCCATCCTGCTGCAGGTCTATCCCAACGCCCCGCGCGAGATCCTCGTCCGCGCGCCCTCCGACTACGGCGTCCCTCGCATCGGCCACGAAGGCGCCTTCCGCCGGGGGATGGAGCGGCTGTGGGACGAGATGTTCGACTGGCTGGTTGAACCCGGCCCGGAGCGGCATAGGTAAGCGCACCTTCCCAGGAGCGCTTTCCATGCCCAAACAGCCCACGATCGCCGTCGACGGCCACGCCATCCCCCTGCTGGGCTTCGGCACCTGGAACCTGGAGCCCGACGACGCCCGCCGCATGGTCGCCGAGGCGCTGCACATCGGCTACCGCCACATCGACACCGCCTGGATCTACAAGAACGAGGCCGCCGTCGGCGACGGCATCCGCGACGCCGTCGCGGCCGGCCACGTCGCGCGCGAGGACATCTGGCTGACCACCAAGATCTGGGTCGCCCACTTCGACCGCGCCGGCCTGCTGAAGCAGGCGAAGGAGTCGGCCGACGCACTGGGCTTCACGCCCGACCTGCTGCTGCTCCACTGGCCCAAGACCCAGCCGTCGTTCCAGGAGACCCTGGACGCGCTCAACGAGGCCAAGGACCAGGGTCTGACCCGCACCATCGGCCTGTCCAACTTCCCCTCGGCCGAGTTCCGCCAGGCCCAGGCCCTGTCGAAGGCCAGGCTGATCACCAACCAGGTCGAGTACCACCCCTATCTCAAGCTCACGAAACTGATCGAGACGGCGAAGGACCTCGGCTCGTCCATCACCGCCTGGTCGCCGCTCGCCCAGGGCAAGATCGCCGACGACGCCACCCTGATCGAGATCGGAAAGGCCCACGGCAAGACCCCCGGCCAGGTGACGCTGCGCTGGCTGATCCAGCAGGACGTCATCGCCATCCCGCGCACGACCAAGGCCAGTCGCGCCGCCGAAAGCTTCGACATCTTCGACTTCCAGCTGTCCTCCGAAGAGATGGACCGCATCCACGCCCTGGCCCGCCCCGACGGCCGTCTGGGCGACTGGATTGATCCCGCCTTCCAATGGGATCAAGAATGGGCCTGAGGCGTCTCGCCTGAACGACGCCCCTAAGGGAGGTCATCCATGGGTTCGGTGCTCGGATTTCCAGGCGTCGATCCGTCGGACGCGGCGGTCGGCGCAAGACTGAGGCGATGGCGCGAACAGCGCGGCTGGAGCGTGGAGGACATGGCCCGCCTGCTGGACATGAGCCCCGAGGAGGAACGCCGCGCCGAGGCCGGCCGCGCCCACTTGGACAGCGTCCGCATCGGCGCCGCCACCGCCGCCCTGCGCCTGCCGCTCTGGGCCCTGGTCTCCGACACGCGGGCCTACTGATGCATCTCCCTTTCCGCTCATCCCGGCGAAAGCCGGGACCCAGTCCTTTGGGTGATCGGCGCCGGCGAGTGGGTGCAAACCTCAAATCCTCCCCCGCCAGTGCTCAAGCGAAAAGCACTGGGTCCCGGCTTTCGCCGGGATGAGCGGATCCAAACCATACAGGGCCTTGTTCGCCCTCGTCGGCTGGGGCGCGCTCGGCCTGCAGTATTGGCTGATGATCACTGGTAATCCGGACCGGAACCCGGCCGGGCTGACCCTGAACTTCTTCAGCTATTTCACCATCCTGACCAACGTCCTGGTCGCCGTCGCCCTGACCCTGCCGGTGGTCGCCGCCGGAAGCCGGCTGGGGCGCTGGGCCCGGTCCGAAGGGGTCCGCGCCTGCGTGACCATGTACGCCGTCGTGGTCGGCTTGGTGTACCATTTCCTGCTGCACGCCACCTGGGATCCCCAGGGTCTGTCGCTGGTCGCCAACACCCTGCTGCACTACGTCATGCCGGCCGCCATCCTGCTGGACTGGCTGCTGTTCACCCCCAAGGGGCGGCTGCGCTGGATCGACGCCGCCAAATGGCTGGCGTTCCCGCTGATCTACGGCGGCTGGACCCTGATCCACGGCTACGCCGCCGACTGGTGGCCCTACTGGTTCACCGACGTCTCTGAGCTCGGCCTCGGCAAGGCCGCGGCCTATTTCGGCGGGTTGCTGATCTTCTTCCTCCTGGTCGGCCTGGCCGTCGTGACCATCGACCGCACGCTGGGACGGCGTGACAGGAGCCCCGCCTCCGCCTAAGCCTCGCGGCATGGCCTACAAATCGCTGCGCGACTTCATCGACATCCTCGAAGCCGAGGGCGAACTGGTGCGCGTCTCCGAACCGGTCTCGACCCACCTGGAGATGACCGAGATCCAGACCCGGCTGCTGCGCAACGGCGGCCCGGCGGTGATCTTCGAAAAGCCCGTCATGCCCGACGGCTCCATCAGCCCCGTCCCGTGCCTCGCCAACCTGTTTGGCACGGTCAAGCGCGTCGCCATGGGCGTGACCCTGGAGAAGAAGGCCCGCACCACCGCCGCCGAACTGCGCGAGGTCGGGGAGCTGCTGGCCTTCCTGCGCAATCCGACCCCGCCGCGCGGCCTGGGCGACGCCATGGAGATGCTGCCGCTGGCGCAGACCGTCATGTCGATGCGGCCCAAGGTCGTGAAAACCGCCCCGGTGCAGCAGGTTGTGTTGAAGGGCGACCAGATCGACCTGACCCAGCTGCCGGTCCAGGGCTGCTGGCCCGGCGAGCCGGCGCCGCTGATCACCTGGGGCCTGGTCGTCACCAAGGGGCCGTCCGACGCCCGCGAGGACGACTTCAACCTGGGCATCTACCGCATGCAGGTGCTGGGCCGGGACAAGGCCATCATGCGCTGGCTCGCGCATCGCGGCGGCGCCCAGCACTACGCCCGCCACAAGAAGGCCGGCGCCCCGCGAGCCCCTGCCCTGCGCCGTCGTGCTCGGCGCCGATCCGGGCACGATCCTGGCCGCCGTCACGCCGGTGCCCGACACCCTGTCGGAATACCAGTTCGCCGGCCTGCTGCGGGGCGCCAAGGCCGAACTGGTTCCTTGCAAGACCGTCCCCCTCATGGTCCCCGCCCAGGCCGAGATCGTGCTGGAGGGTCATGTCCTGCTGGACGAGCACGCGCCCGAGGGGCCGTACGGCGACCACACCGGCTACTACAACTCCGTCGAGACCTTCCCGGTCTTCCAGGTCACCGCGATCACCATGCGCCGCGACCCCATCTACCTGACCACCTTCACCGGCCGCCCGCCGGACGAGCCCTCGGTGCTGGGCGAGGCGCTGAACGAGGTCTTCATCCCGCTCCTTCAGGCCCAGTTCCCCGAGATCACCGACTTCTGGCTACCGCCCGAGGGCTGCAGCTACCGCATCGCCGTCGTCTCGATGAAGAAGGCGTACCCCGGCCACGCCAAGCGCGTGATGCTGGGCGTCTGGAGCTACCTGCGCCAGTTCATGTACACCAAATGGGTCATCGTCGTGGACGACGATATCGACGCTCGGGACTGGAAACAGGTGATGTGGGCCATCTCGACCAAGATGGATCCGGCCCGCGACATCACCCTGATCGAGAACACGCCGATCGACTACCTGGACTTCGCCTCGCCCGAGAGCGGCCTGGGCTCCAAGATCGGCCTGGACGCCACCGACAAGCTGCCGCCCGAGACCAAGCGCGAATGGGGCGAGGAAATCCGCATGGAGGACACGGTCGTCCAGCGCGTGTCGGAGATGTGGGACAAGCTGGGCCTGCCCGGCGACGGGACGCCGATCTGGAAGTAGGCCGCCACCGGGTTCGGGGCGTCTCGGTCTATCGCGGGGGTCTTCGGCGTTCCGGCGCCGGGCTTGAGCGCCTGGTCGCCGCGCGCGCGGCTCCCCCCTCCCACGGCTCCGCCGCGATACAGAGCGTTCAGACGGGCGGCGGCGTCCCGCATCGCCGCCCTCAAGGTGTCGGGCTCCAAGACCTCCGCCTCGGCGCCCAGCCGCAGGAAATCGGTCGCGGCATGCGCGACGGACTCGATGGGAATCGCGACCTCGGCCCAGCCGTCAGGCCCCGTGTGCGCCGCCGCGGCGCGCCGGGCCTGCTCGACCCCCAGGCGCGCCAGGCGCTTCAGGCCCGTCGGGGTCAGCCGAAGCCGGGCCTCCCCGGTGAAGATCTCGGCCTCGAACCGTTTCGAGGTCTGGACCCACCACTCCGCCAAAGCGAACCCGCGAGGGCGTTCGAACCTCTCGTCGGCCACGGTCAGGTCCCGGATGTTGGAGACGCGGTAGGTGCGCGGGTCCCGCTCCGGCGCTCCGGCCGGCCGCGCCGCCAGGTACCAGAGGCCGCCCTTCAGGATCAGCCCCAACGGCTCCAGTTCGCGCTCGACCTCGCCCTTCCAGCTCTCGTAGCGCATCCGGACGCGGCGGCTGGTCCACACCGCCTGGGCCAGCGCCGGCAGCCGCTCCGCCTCCTCGGCGTCCTGATACCAGCCGATCGGATCCAGGTGGAACCGCCCCGCCAGGCGCTCGGCCGCCGCCTGCCGCTCGGCGGCAGCGCGGCCAGCAGCTTCAGCTGCATCGTCGTCACCGCGCTCGCGAAACCCATCTGCGCCGCCGGGCCCGCCAGTCCGCCCAGGAACAGCGTCTCGGCCTCTTCGTCCGTCAGGCCGGTCAGGCGGGTGCGATAGCCGTCCAGCAGCCGGAAGCCGCCCGCCCGTCCCCGATCGGCGTAGACCGGGGTGCCCGCCGCGCTCAGCTGGTCGATGTCCCGATAGATGGTGCGCACCGACACCTCGAACTCGGCCGCCAGGGCCTCGGCCGTCATCCGCCCCCGGGCCTGGAGCAGTAGAAGGATCGAGAGCAGTCGGCTGGAGCGCATTTTCGCAGTCTAGCCTAAAATCCTGACATTGGATGACAGATAAGGCGCCCTAGGGTCCCCGTCTCCGGCGCCTCTCGCGCCCTCCCACGAGGTTCCCATGTCCGCCGCTCCCCTTGGATCGCCGTCCCCGGTTCACGATTTCGACTTCCTGTTCGGCCATTGGGCCGTCCGGCACCGCAAGCTCCTGACGCGCGGCGTCGGCGCCCAGGACTGGGACGAGTTCCCCGGCACGGCCTTCACCGAGCCGCGCATGGGCGGGATCAGCAATATCGAACAGCACGACTGCCCGGCGCGCGGCTGGCGCGGCGTCGCGCTCAGGACCCTCGACCTCGCCTCCGGCGACTGGTCGATCTACTGGATCAGCGACCGGGACGGCCGTCTTTCGCCGCCCGTGGTCGGCCGCTTCCACGCCGACGGCTGCCGTCTGGAGGGCCCGGATCTGGACGGCGACCGCCCCATCGTCGCCCGCTACGAATGGTCCCTGATCCATTCGGGCGCGCCCCGCTGGGTCCAGCATTTCTCGTACGACGAAGGCCGAACGTGGGAGTGCAACTGGATCATGGACTTCACCCCGGCGGACGCCCGATGACTGTCGTCGAACTGCGCCAGTACGTCCTCCACCCGGGCCGTCGCGACGATCTGATCGATCTGTTCGAACGCGAGTTCGTCGAAAGCCAGGAGGAGGCGGGCATGACCCTGGTCGGCCAGTTCCGCGACCTGGACGATCCCGACCGGTTCGTCTGGCTGCGGGCCTTCCCGGACATGGAGGCCCGGCGGCGGTCGCTGGAGACCTTCTACCACGGCCCCGTGTGGCGCGCGCATCGCGAGGCGGCCAACGCCGCCATGATCGATTCCGACGACGTGCTGCTGCTCCGGCCGCTGGAGGCTGGGCGGCCGTTCGTCCTCGGCGACCGCGGCCCCCGCGGGGCG
>NZ_JBNFOJ010000015.1:0-20557 GCF_057364705.1 Brevundimonas sp. CURTG3B2_SDJG | reverse complement strand
GTCGATCCGGAGACTCGCCAGGCGCTCCAGGCCGAGGGCGTCGCGCCGTCGATCCGGCCGATGAGGCAAACCCTCGCCGCCGCCGTCTCGACCGCCTCGGCTGTCCTGGTCACCGCCCCGCCCGAGGCCTCGGGCTGCCCCGGGCTGAAGGCCTTGATACCCGCCATTACGGCCTCGGGGGCCTGGCCTGACTGGATCGGCTACGTCTCCTCCACCGCCGTCTTCGGCGATCGCGGCGGCGGCTGGGCCTTCGAGGACGACGCGCTGAACGCCGCTTCGCTAGAAGGGGCGCGCCGGGTCCGGGCCGAGCGCGATTGGCTGGACGCTGGTCGGGGCATGGGCCTGACCGTCCAGCTGTTCCGCCTGCCGGCCCTCTACGGCCCCGGACGCTCGCCGCTGGACAAGCTCAGAGACGGCACGGCGCGCATCGTGCGCAAGCCCGGCCAAGTGTTCAATCGCATCCATGTCGATGACGCGGTCTCGGGTCTGTTCGCGTCGATGGCGCGTCCCCGCCCCGGGGCGGCCTACACCCTGTGCGACGACGAACCCTCGCCCGCCGACGTGGTCATCTCCGGCGCCGCGGTCCGTCTGGGCCTGCCGCTTCCGCCGGAAGTCGACCTGGACGACCCCTCGGTCTCGGACGCCATGCGCCGCTTCTATCTGGACTCCAAACGCCTCTCGAACGCCCTGGCCAAGGCCGAGCTCGGCTGGCGGCCGAAGTATCCGACGTGGCGGGATGGGCTGGAGGCGCTGATCGCCGAGGCGAAGACATAGTCGACATTCGCCCGAGACATTCGGGGGACGACATCCGCGACATCGCCTCGAAGACAAGGCCGACATCCGGGACATGCGAGATATCGGCCTCCAGCAGGCCTTCCTGCCGACGGCAGGTATCGGTTAGAGCGGCAGCAGATTCCGTTGCCGCGAATAGGCCATGGTGCCGACGTTGGCGCCTAGGCGCAGGCCCACGCCCGTGCGGATCGGGGCCAGGACGATGCCGTCGGCGCGCTGGTAGTTCACGCCCAGGCCGGCCACCAGATAGGCGGTGCCCTCAACGCCGGGGTAGCGGCGATAGATCATGTCCGGGTGGTACAGGCCGTAGACCAGGGTGAAGACCCGGCTGCCGTTGCCGCCCACGTCCCAACCGATCGAGATGCCCTGCCAGAACACCTCCTGCGAGGCCGACAGGTCCTTCATGTGCAAGGCGCCGCGGCCGTAGCGGGCGCCGACGCCGAACGCGCCGGAGGCTTCCTCGCCAGCGATGTAGGCGGTCGGGCGGTCGCCCTGATCGGCGAAGATGCGCTCGATGGCCCCGCCGATGGCCTCGGCGGCGATGCCCAGCTCGCGCGATCCCGCCGCGATCAGCTCGTCCGAGGTGTAGGCCGGAGCCGTCTGGTCCGACCGGATCGGATAGTTGGGATCGGCGGGCCGGCCGCCGGTGGCGCAGGCGGACAGGCCCGAGGCGCCGGCGGTGGCGGCGAGGCCCGAGAGGATCATCTGGCGGCGATGCATGGTCTTGGCTCCGAAGGCGGGACGGTCCGCCCGACTCGCGCGGGCGCTTGGACCACCGTCACCGGTCTTTGAGTCAGCCTTGCGGCGGCAAGGTTAACCGAACCTTGCCGTCAGCCCCACAGGAGGTGGCCGGCCAGGGCCCCGCCAGCGACCACGACGGGTCCGGCAAGCCGGCTCTTCCAGGCCACCAGAAGGACCAGGGCCGCCGCGAAGATCGTCAGCGCCGCCGGAAGGGAAGGGACCCGCTCGGCGGTGGTCAGCCCCAGCTGGACGAAGGTCGCCGCGATCAGGCCGACCGCGCCGGCGGCGACGCCCGTCAGCAGCCTCTGCAGCCGCTCGTCCTCGACGATCCGCTCCAGCCGTTCGTACAGGATCATCGAGAAGGCGAAGGCCGGCAGGAAGACGCCGGCCGTGATCGCCAGCGCTCCCGCCCAGCCGCCCGCCAGATAGCCGACGAAGGTGCAGAAGATGATCAGCGGCGCCGGCAGGACGCCGGCGAACGCCACGCCGTCCAGGAAGCGGCCGTCGTCGATCCAGCCCCGGCCGACGGTGTCGGCGCGCACGAAGGGTATGGCGGTGTAGGCGCCGCCGAAGGTCAGAAGACCCGCCTTGAGGCCGGCCAGCAGCAGGGCGGGCCAGGCGGCTGAAACCTCGCCGACGGTCGGTTCCGCGAACCGGACCTCGTCCCATCCGGCCGTATGAACCCCCGCCGCCGACCCCGCGGCGCGATCAGCACCAGCCAGGCCGCGCCCGGCCGCCCTGAGCGGGCCAGGGCGTAGACCCCGCCGCACGCCGCCAGGATGATCCAGAAGCCGACCCCGGCCAGGGCGGCGAACGCAGCGCCGACCCCGAGGGCCCACAACAGCCGGTCCTCCAGCACGTGGCCGCCGATGTGACGCACGGCGCGGGCGATCAGAGCCAGGACCGCGGCCTGCACGCCCAGGAAGGCGGCCTGGAACATCCCGGCCCCGGCCAGGAAGCGCTCATAGGCCCAGGCGACGCCCAGCATCAGGATCAGACCCGGCAGCATGAAGCCCAGGCCGGCCAGCAGGCCGCCCAGCCGCCCCTTGGCCCGGACGCCCAGGTGCACGCACAGTTCGTGCGCCTCGGGCCCCGGCAGGACCTGCATCACGGCCAGCAGGTGGTTGAAGCGGGCGCTGGATATCCAGCGCTCCTCGTCGACCAGGGCCTTTCGGATCATGGCGATCTGGGCGACCGGCCCGCCGAAGGCGTTCAGGCCGAAGCGGAGGAACCGCAGGAACAGCCGGCCGTGGCTGAGGGCGGGCGGGACGGGATCGGTGACAGGGTTCAAGACAGGCGCTCCTGGGCCGCGCGGGAGCGCGGCTCGTGGAGCGGAGCTTGGGCCTGGACGCGGCCTGAGCGGGCGTCCGCCTGGGCCCGCCCGCCCACCTTAGCCGATTACGCCGAAATCGGCGAGACCTCAGGCCCTGAGCGTCGCCCCGACCTTGCCAGCCGCAGCCACGACCCTGGCCGACAGGGCCTCGATCTCGGCCTCGGTCAGGGTGGCGTCCGTCGGCTGGATCACGACCTCCAGCGCCACCGACTTCATGCCGTCGGCCACGCCCTTGCCGCGATAGACGTCGAAGACCCGCACCTCGGCGATCAGGGCCTTGTCCGCGCCCGAGACCGCCCGCGTCAGATCGCCCACAGGCACGGCCTCGGCGATCACGAAGGCGAAGTCGCGGGTCAGGGGCATCAGGTTGGGCAGGGCGGCGGCGCCCCGGGCCTTGGTCGCCTTGCCGCGCGGTTCCGGTACCGCGTCCAGCACGATCTCGAAGCCGAGCATCGGCCCGGCGGCGTCCAGCGCCTTGAGCGCGCGCGGGTGCAGAGCCCCGAATTCGACCATCACGTTCTTCGGACCCAGCTGCAGCCGGGCCGAGCGGCCGGGGTGCCACCAGTCGCGGTTCTGGCCCTGGACCAGCTGCAGCGACGCCGTCGGCGCGCCGAGCTCGTCCAGCAGAGCCAGGAGATCGCCCTTCAGGCCGTACACCGGATCGGGGTTCACCGTGTCGGTCCAGTGCCGCTGCGGGTGCGGCGCCAGCACCGCGGCGATGACGGTTCTCTGCCCGGTCGGGCTGTCGTCCAGATAGATCGGCCCGATCTCGAACAGGGCCGCGTCCGGATGGCCGCGGGCGGCGTTGCGGGCGACGGCCTGGATCAGGTTCGGCAGCGCCGAGGGTCGCATGCAGTCCAGGTCGGCGGCGATCGGGTTCTCCAGGACCAGGCGCTCGTCCCCGCCCCCGAACAGGGCCGCGGTCGACTGCTTGGTGAAGGACCAGGTCACGGCCTCTGCGTAGCCCATGGCCGCCAGCGCCCGGGCGGGCCCGCCGCACGCGGGGCCTGGCGGGGGGTTCAGCACCCCCTTCGAGGGCGCGCCCTGGTCGGGCAGGGGCGTGGACGGCAGGGCGCCGTAGCCCTCGATGCGCGCCACCTCCTCCACCAGGTCGGCGGGGCCTTCCACGTCGCGGCGCCACGTCGGCGGGGTCACCGACCAAGGCGATCCCTTCGCGACCGTGAAGCCGAGGGCGGACAGGATTTCGGCGATCCGGTCCTCGGAGAGGTCCAGCCCGGTCAGCGAGCCCACCCGGGCCGGATCGAAGGCGAAGGCCGCGGGCGCCGCAGGCGTCTGGCCCGCCACGAACACCTCGGACGGCTCGCCGCCGCACAGGTCCAGGATCAGCCGGGTCGCCAGCTCGATGCCGGGGACGGGGGAGTGGGTGTCCACCCCGCGGGCGAACCGGTACTGGGCGTCCGAGTTCAGCGCCAGGGCGCGGCCGGTCTGGGCGGTCACGATCGGATCAAACCAGGCGCATTCGACGAAGACGTCCACCGTGTCGTCCGAACAGCCGGTCGATTCTCCGCCCATCACCCCGCCCAGGCCGATGGGGCGCTCCCCGGCGGCGTCGGCGATGACGGCCATGGTCGGGTCGACCGTGTAGGTCTTCCCGTCCAGGGCGATGACATGCTCATGCTCGCCGCCCTCGTGGCCGGGCGTCCCTCGGGCGACCTGGCCGCCGCGCACCACGATCTCGGTCCCCGACAGCTTGGCGATGTCGTAGACGTGCAGCGGCCGGCAGCGGTCGTAGGAGATCAGGTTGGTCACGTCGACCAGCCGGTTGATCGAACGCAGGCCGATCGCGGTCAGGCGGCGCTGCAGCCATTCCGGCGAGGGGCCGTTCGTAACGCCCCGGATCACCCGGCCGGCGTAGACCGGACACATCTCCGGCGCTTCGATCCGCACCGTGATCGGCGAGGGGAAGCCGCCGGGGACCGGCTCGATCAGCGGGGTCTTCAGCGTCCCCAGCCCGGCCGCGGCCAGGTCGCGGGCGATCCCCGCCACGCCCAGCCAGTCGGGACGGTTCGGCGTCACCTCGAAATCGATCACTGGCTCGGCGCCGAACACGCCGGCGGCGGGCTCGCCCACCTTCAGGCCGTCGTCGAGCTCCAGGATGCCATCGCTTTCGTCGGCCAGCTCCAACTCGGAGGCCGAGCACAGCATGCCGTTTGAAACCACGCCGCGCACCGGCTTCTCGACCAGGGTCACGCCCAGGCCGGGCACATAGGCGCCGATCGGCGCATAGATGGTGGTCAGGCCCGCACGCGCATTGGGGGCGCCGCAGACGATCTCCTTCATCCCGTCCACGGTCTCGACCTGGCAGACCTGCAGGCGATCGGCGTTGGGATGCCGCTCGGCCGAGACGATCCTGGCCACGGTGAACGGAGCCAGGGCGGCGATCGGATCGTGGACCTCCTCGACCTCCAACCCGGCCATGGTCATGGCTTCGGCCACGGCGGCGACGTCAGCCTCGGTGTCGAGGTGTTCCTTCAGCCAGGAGAGGGTGAACTTCATGCGGGCGACCCTTCGACCACGCGGTCGAACTCTTTCAGGAACGTGGCCGAACCCGTGAAGCCGACGGCGTAGAACAGGCACTCGCGGAAGGTGCAGTTCCGAAACGGAATGGCCCCGACGACCTTCTTCGAGCCGACGGGGGCGAGCAGCAGGTTGCGCACGTCTCCGCCGCTCTGGCCCATGTCGCAGGCCTGGAACGCGCAGCCGCCGAGCGGCAGCAGCACGGCGGGGCCCTCGAGATTGCAGCGGACGAAGGTCTTGCCCTCGATCACACTCGAGCCGCCGCGGGCGTGCTCGGCGAACAGCTGCGGCAACCAGATGGTGAGGCCCTCGTACGAAGGGCCGTCTCCCAGGGTCGGAAGCGGGGGCAGGGGAAGGGTCGTGCTCATGTCGGAAGCGCTCTGGAGATCAGCTCAGGCCGCTGGCCG
Source organism: Brevundimonas sp. CURTG3B2_SDJG (assembly GCF_057364705.1). Classification (NCBI taxonomy): domain Bacteria; kingdom Pseudomonadati; phylum Pseudomonadota; class Alphaproteobacteria; order Caulobacterales; family Caulobacteraceae; genus Brevundimonas; species Brevundimonas sp. CURTG3B2_SDJG. The sequence goes on along the minus strand of NZ_JBNFOJ010000015.1, from coordinate 14,746 downwards.
GGTTCGGCGCGGCGAAGGCGGAGAAGCCGTAGTGGGCCAGCCACCGGGTGTCGGCCTCGAACATCGGTCGCAGGTCCGAGATGCCGTACTTCAGCATCGCCAGGCGATCCACGCCCATGCCGAAGGCGAAGCCCTGGTGCTCGTCCGGGTCGATGCCGCAGTTCCTGAGCACATTGGGATGCACCATCCCGCAGCCCAGGATCTCCATCCAGCTGTCGCCCTGGTTCAGCTTCAGCTCTCCGCCCGAGCGGTCGCAGCGGATGTCCATCTCGGCCGACGGTTCGGTGAAGGGGAAGTGATGCGGCCGGAACCGCGCGTCGACCCCGTCCACCTCGAAGAAACGCGCGACGAAGGTCTCCAGGGTCCACTTCAGGTGGCCCATGTGAACACCCTTGTCGATCACCAGGCCTTCGACCTGGTGGAACATCGGGGTGTGGGTGGCGTCGGAATCCTTCCGGAACGTCCGGCCCGGCGCGATGATCCGGATCGGCGGCTTCTGGGTCTGCATGGTGCGCACCTGCACCGGACTGGTGTGGGTGCGCAGCACCTTGCGCTCGCCGGTCTCGGGATCGGGCTTCAGGAAGAAGGTGTCGTGCATCTCCCGCGCCGGATGCTTGGGCGGGAAGTTCAGGGCGGTGAAGTTGTGGAAGTCGTCCTCGACGTCCGGGCCCTCGGCGACAGCGAAACCCATGTCGGCGAAGATGGCGATCATCTCGTCCATCACCTGCATGGTCGGATGGACGCCGCCCTTGCGTCGCGGACGGGCGGGCAGGGTCAGGTCGGCGTGCTCGGCCTTCAGCCGGGCGTCCAGCTCGGCGGCTTCAAGGTCGCCCCTGCGGGCGGCGAGCGCCGCCTGGACGCGGTCGCGCAGGCCGTTGATCGCCGGCCCCTTCTCGCGCCGCTCGTCCGGGCTCATCGCGCCCATGCCCTTCAGCAGGCCCGAGATGGAGCCGGACTTGCCCAGGGCGGCCACGCGCAGATCCTCGACCGCGGCGGCGGTCTCGGCCGAGCCGATGGCGTTGATCAGGTCGAGTTCGAGTTGGGCGAGGTCGGTCATAGCCGGCCCCGTCTAGCGGGTGCGGCGGCGTTCGTCATCCCGTGCGGCGTCTGACGCCGATTCTCGCCCCCAGATCGCCGGTCTCCAGGCCAAAGGCGCCTGGTCCTTCGCCCGGCGTCAGTCCTCGAGCACGAAGGTGATCTTCATATTGACCCGGTACTCGACGACCTGACCGTCGCGCACCACGACCTTCTGTTCCTGGATCCAGGCGCCCTCGACGTTGTTCAGGGTCTTGTGAGCGCGCGCGACGCCCTGTTTCAGCGCGTCCTCGAAGCTGACGGTGGACGAGGCGGTGACTTCGGTCACTTTGGCGATGGTCATGGAGTTTCCCCGTTGGAAAGGCGCGCCGGCTCGTGCGGCAACGCTTCCTTCAACGTGGCCGACGCGCAACGGTTGCGTGGATCAGTCCAGGGCGGCGAAGGCGTCGGCGATCCATTGCGGCGGCTCGGGCTCGCCGCGCATCGGCCGCCCCGCCGCCCGGGCCCAGCGGTGCAGCCACGACACCCCGCCGTTGCGGGTCCAATCCTCGGGCAGGCCGTAGACCGGGTCCCCCAAGGTCTCCTCCAGCGGAACGAAGCGATAGCCTCGCGCCAGGTACAGCGCGTGCACCCGCGGGTACCAGTCGCGGTTCAGGCTGTTGGCGTGCAGCAGCAGGATCTGCGCCGGTTCGCGTCCTCCCGTCAGCTCGGCGCTGTAGGGTTCCCAGTGATCCAGCAGCTGCGCCATGTAGGCGACATAGGCCTCGCCGATGCGGGTCTTCAGCGGCTCGTCCCCCACCTGCTCCGCCCGACGGTACAGGGCGGCGAACATCCAGTCGTCGTTGTTCAGCGTGACCGGCGCGACCACATAGCCCCGCCGGGCAAGGCCCTCGGCGGCGGCGGCCTTTTTCTCGGCCGTCTCGCCCGTGTGCAGGAACGGGTGGCGGAACCAGCGCAGGGTCTGGCCGCGCGCAGCCAGAAGCGGGGCGGTGACGCGCGCGCCCTCATCGACCTCCGCCAGCCAAGCCTCCGCCGACACGGCGTTCAGGCTGGGGTGGTCGAAGGTGTGGTTGCCCAGCTCCAGACCCGCGTCTAGCCAGGCGGACAGCAGGGCGGGCAGAAGCTCGTCCCGCCGTTCAGCGCAGACCTTGCCCTCGTTGACGAAACCCACCCCATGGGTGTGAAGCGGACGCAGCATGGCCAGGAAGTCCTGCGTCAACGTCGTCGCCATCGCAGGGTCGCAGAGTTCGGCGGCGGACGCCTGATAGGGCAGGTCGTCGAAGGTGACGGTCACCGTCCGCTCCTGGGCCAGGGCGGATGAGGGCGCGAACGCCACGGCGGCGAGAGCGGCGAGCAGGAGGCGGGTCATGCCCTCGAGCTTAGCCTTGAGCCGCGCATACGAAAAAACGCCCGGCCCCGGGGGTCGCCGGGGCGGTGTGGATCGTTCGGCGCCCGGGGCCTTTAGGCCAGGGCGGCGCGGACCTTGTCGGCGATCGCCTTGAAGCCGGCTTCGTCGGCGGCCATCGCGGCCAGGACCTTGCGGTCCAGTTCGATGCCGGCCTTGCCCAGGCCGTGGATGAACTGCGAGTAGGTGAAGCCTTCGACGCGGGCCGCGGCGTTGATGCGCTGGATCCACAGGGCGCGGAAGTTGCGCTTCTTGGTGCGGCGGTCGCGGTAGGCGTACTGGCCGGCGCGGTCGACGGCGGCCTTGGCGGTGCGGATGGTGTTCTTGCGGCGGCCGTAGAAGCCCTTGGCCTGCTTCAGAACCTTCTTGTGCTTGGCGTGGGACGTAACGCCCCGGGTGACGCGAGCCATGATGTTTTCCCTTCGGGAAGTCCCTACCGCTCGGCCCGCGGGGCCTCGCTGCTTGAGGGACTATCGTTCAAATTCGATGTGACAGGATGATCAGTATGCGCGCGCCGATCAGGCGTACGGCATGTAGGACTTGATCTTCTTGGCGTCGGCGTCGGCCATGACCGAGGTGCCGCGGTTCTGGCGGATGTACTTCGAGTTGTGGCTGATCAAGCGGTGACGCTTGCCCGCAACGCCGGCCTTAACCTTGCCAGTGGCCGTGAATTTGAAGCGCTTCTTGGCGCCCGACTTCGTCTTCAGCTTCGGCATTTTCACTCTCTTTTTTGAGTGGGCTACCGCCCCTTGGGCTACTTGAGCCCTCGGGAGGAGACCCTGATTGAGAACCGCCCAGGCATGCCTGTTCGCCCGGCGGTTCGGTACGCGAAGGCGCGGCTTCTAGTCGAAGCGGGCCCTGAAAGCAAGCGCGGTCTACGTTTGCGGAGCCTGCGCGGGGGCCGCCGCCTGTCCCCGCCGGAAGGCGCGGCCGGCGTTGACCGCCATGATCGCCGCCGGCACGGTCAGCGCGGCGCCGACCAGGAAGGGCCAGTCGTGGCCCAGGCCCGAGAACAGGGCCCCGGCCGCCATCGGGCCGAAGATCCGCGCGATCGAGCCCGAGGCCATGTTCAGCCCCAGCATCGCGCCCTGCCGGTCCGGCGGGGTCGCCCGGCTGATCATCGCCGAGATGTTGGGCATGGCCAGCGACATCCCGCAGGCGCCCACCGCCATCACGATCGGGATGATCCAGCCTTGCGTCACCGGCAGGGTCCAGCTTCCCAGGTCCAACGACACCGCGGGGAACCACGCCACAGGGGCCACGACCTGGGCGACCAGCGAGGCGCCGAACAGCAGCATGCCGACCGCCAGCACCCGCGCCTCGCCGAACCGTTTGGCCAGCCGGCCGGCGAAGAAGCCCTGGTTCAGGGTCGACACGATGCCCACGATCATGAAGCTCAGCCCCACCTCGCGCGCGTTCCAGGCGTAGCGGCTCTCGGCCCACAGGCCGAACACGCTCTCCATCGCCGAGAAGCCGGCCATGTAGACCAGGGTCACCAGCAGCACCCGCGACACTACCGGATTAGCCCGGGCGTCGTGCAGGCCCGCCAGGAAGGGCGGGCGCGGCGCGGCCGGGTCGGCCTTGGCCCGGCTCTCCTTTAGGAAGACGACCACCCCGACCGCGGCCAGGGCGGCCAGCGCCGCGGCGGTGAAGATCGGCAGCTGATAGCCCAGGTGACCCATCTGCGGCTGGGTCAGAAGGCCTCCAAGCCCAGGCCCGACGATGAAGCCCAGGCCGAACGCGGCCCCGATCAGCCCCATCCGCCCGGCGCGCTGCTCGGGCGGGGTCACGTCGGCCACATAGCCCTGGACGGTCGAGATGTTGCCCGCGCCCAGGCCGGTGAACAGCCGGACCGCGATGGCCAGCCAGACATTGGGCACAAAGGCCAGCGCCAGATAGCCGACCGCGTTGGCGACCAGGGTGATCAGCAGGACGGGCTTCCTGCCGATCCGGTCCGACAGCCGGCCCCAGAACGGTTCGGCGAAGAACTGGCCCAGCGAATAGGCCGAGAACATCAGGGTGATCTGCCACGCCTCGGCCTTCAGGCTCTGGGCGAAGAAGGGCAGCAGCGGCACCACCAGGCCGAACCCGACCAAGTTGATGAACACCACGGCGAACAGCACGGCCAGCGCCGGCGCCTGGGGTTTGGTGGAGGGCGACGCGGCGGTGGAGGACATGGTGGGAGGCTTAGCGGAAAGCGAGGCGGTCGGGAATGTCGCTTCGCTCCCCGCCTCCAGGCGGGACGGCTCGTAGGGCTGGTTCTCACGACGGACACGAAGGGTCCACGAAGGACACGACGGGTTCAGCGAACGAAGCGGCGCAGTCCATTCTTGAGCAAGGCGGTATTGAAGTTGATCAGATAGCCGAGTCTGACCCCCGAAAATCGGAGATAGGTCAGGATTTGGGCCGAATGGATCGACGCCAGGGCGTCGATCGATTTGACCTCGACGAGCACGCGCTTCTCGACCAGCAGGTCCAGGCGAAACCCGGCGTCCATTCGCACGTCGCCATAGACGACGGGCATTCCAACCTGGCGTTCCACCTGAAGCCCCGCTCGTCGAAGCTCGTCGGCAAGGCAGGTCTCATAGACGGTTTCCAGCAGGCCGGGTCCCAGCTCTCGATGGACCGCGAAGGCTCCATCGATGACAGCTCGGCCAATGCGTTCCGTGTCGGGAGGGACGGGTCCGGTCTCGTCGTGTCCTTCGTGCATCCTTCGTGACCTTGGTGAGAACCAGCGATGCGGGCCAAGCTCACCAGCACCTCCGAAAATCGCCTCAAGGTTGCATGATGCCGCAGCAAACAACAGGCGCCTCAATGCAAAACGCCCCGGCCTTTCGACCGGGGCGTTGATGCGTCTGTCTGAGCCTGCCGCCTACTTGGGCGCCAGGATCATGATCATCTGCCGGCCTTCCATGCGCGGCGCGTACTCGACCTTGGCGATCTCCTCGAAGTCGGCCTGGACCTTGTTCAGCAGTTTCATGCCCAGTTCCGGGTGGGCCATCTCGCGACCGCGGAAGCGCAGCGTGACCTTGACCTTGTCGCCCTCGTCGAAGAAGCGGTGCATGGCCTTGGCCTTCACCTCGTAGTCGTGGGTGTCGATGTTCGGCCGGAGCTTGATCTCCTTCAGCTCGACCACCTTCTGGCGCTTGCGCGCCTCGGCCTTCTTCTTCTGCTCCTGGAAGCGGTGCTTGCCGTAGTCCAGGATCTTGCAGACCGGCGGATCCGACGTGGCGACGATCTGAACCAGATCCAGGCCCGCCTCCTCGGCGGCCTCAAGCGCGGCCGAGGTCGGCATGACCCCCTGCTTCTCGCCATGCTGGTCGATCAGCAGGACGCGCGGCGCGCGGATTTCGTGGTTCATGGGCGGCCCGTCTTTCACGGGCGGCGATTGCATCGGACGGCGAATGGGCGTCGGTTCCTTATGTGGTCGAAGGCGTTCTATAGCTGACAAGGCGAAGCGCGCGACGGATCGCGGCGTTCCCCTCAAGCGGTCCTATATGACCGCCAAACCCCCTGTTTTCAAGGCTTCCCCGGGGAGGGCGCGCCCAGGAAGGCGTCGTGAAGCTCGATCACGGCGCCGAAGACACGCTCCACCGTCAGGTCCTCGATGGGCGCGAACTCGCCTCGGGTTTCGTTGGAAGCCGCCGTGCGGGTCTTCGGCCCCCACGGCCCGTACAGCCACCACTCGGTCGGCCCGAACAGGCCCAGCGTCGGCCCGCCCAGCGCCGCGGAGACGTGCATCAGGCCGGAATCGTTGCCCACGAACAGCGCCGCCCGGTCGATCGCGGCCGCCGACGCCAGGATGTCGCCCTTGCCGACGAAGTCGATCCCCCGCTCGCCCGCCGCCTCCAGAGCCGGCGTCGCCGGGGGGCGGTCGCCGGGCCCGCCCACGGGCATGAACGCCAACCCTCGAAGCGGGGTCGGCTTCAGCATCTCGACCAGACGGCCCCACCGGTCCGCCGGCCAGCTCTTGCCCGGCTGATGGGCGATGGGGGCCAGGGCGATGATCGGCCCCGGACCCGCGCCGCCCGCCAGTTGCGGGTCGATCACCGCCGCGGCCTCGGCGCGCGCCCTGTCGTCCAGCCAGATCTCCGGCTCCAGCGGCGTCTGCGACCCCATCAGCCGCGACACCATCTCCACCTTGCGCAGTCCCGTCTCCCAGGAGCGGTTGTAGACGACCCGCCGCCTGGCCGGGATCAGATAGCTCAGCGCCGAGCCCCGGATATCGATGACCAGGTCCCAGCGCGTTCCCGCGACCTGCTTCCACAGCTCGAACCAGTGGCCGGCCATCTTCTTCTTGTCGAGGATGATGGTCCGCTCCACGCCTGGAGCGGAGCGGAAGAACGGCGCCGGCGCCGGCCGCAGGCGACGGTGACCCGCGCGCCGGGAATCTGGCGGCCGATCTCGCGGATCACTCCTGACGAGATGACGCAGTCGCCGATCCGGTTGGAGGTGACGAACAGGACCTTGGGTTCGGACACGCGGTTGGGCCTTCGCTTCTCTGTTCGGGGTTCGCTATCAGTCCGCGAACGATTTCGCGAGAGGAACCGCCATGGACGATCTGGAACGGCTGGCCCGGCCCGACGGCGAGACCCTGGCCCTGAGGCGGGTTTCCGGCGCGGGCCCCACGGTCGTCTGGATCGGCGGCTTCCGTTCCGACATGGAGGGGACCAAGGCCCTGGCCCTGGACGCGGCGGCGCGCGAGCGGGGCTGGAACTATGTCCGCTACGATCATTTCGCCCACGGCGCCTCGTCCGGTGACTGGCGGCGGGCGACCATCGGCCGCTGGCGAGAGGACGCGATCGCCCTGGTCGACAGCCTGGAAGGTCCGGTTGTACCCGTCGGCTCGTCCATGGGCGGCTGGGTCGCGTTGCTGCTGGCCCTGGCGCGGCCCGAGCGCCTCGCCGGCCTGGTCCTGGTCAATCCGGCCCAGGACTTCACCGAGCGCCTGATGTGGCCGGGCCTGGCCGATCACGTTCGGCAAGCTATCGTTCGCGACGGCGAGGCCCTGATCGTCGAGGACGGGCTGGGCGAATACGTCCTCACCCGCCGCATGTTCGAGGAGGCGCGCGACTGGCTGTTGCTGGACGGCCCGATTCCCGTCGCCGTCCCGACCCACATTCTGCAAGGCCGGGCCGACGACGTCGTGCCCTGGCGCCACGCCGCCCTTCTGGTCGAGAGACTCACGGGCGGCGACGTGACGCTGGACTTGGTCGAAGGGGGGGATCATCGTCTGTCCTCGCCCGCCGACCTCGACCGCCTGGTCGAAGCGGTCGAGCGGAACCGCAATCGCGGCGCCACATTGTTCTGAGACGAAGGAGAACGCCCATGCGCACCCTGATCGCGACCGCCTCCCTGGCCGCCCTGGGGCTGGCCCTGTCGGCCTGCGCCTCCGGTCCGGGAACCGACCGATACGGCGCGGAAGTGGAGCGCCTGGCCGAAATCTGCCGCGAGCGCGGCGGCATTCTGGCCCCCACCGGCGAGCAGTCCGGCCGCCCGCCCCTGGACCACGTCTGTGAGATCCGCGGCGGCGGGACCCGCATCCCTACCGGCGGCTGAACTCGGCGCCCGCCGCCTACAGAAGTTCGCTGATCGCCCTGCGGGCGGCGTCGCCCAGGTCAGGACGTTTGAGCGCCAGCGCGACATTGGCCCGCAACAGGCCGATCTTGTCGCCGCAGTCGTGGGTGACGCCGTCGTACTCCACCGCCGTGAAGCGCTGGTCCTTCATCAGCCGCGCCATGCCGTCGGTCAGCTGAATCTCGCCGCCCGCGCCCCGCTCGGTGGTCTCCAGGATATTGAAGATCTCCGGCTGCAGGATGTAGCGGCCCGAAATGGACAGGTTGGACGGCGCTTCGCCGCGCGGCGGCTTCTCGACCATGCCCTTCATGCGGATGCGGTTGCCCCAGCGGTCCTCCGGATCGACGATCCCGTACTTGTGGGTCTCGCTCTCGGGGACGGATTCGACGCCGATGACATTGCCGCCTACCTCGGCGTAGACGTCGGCCAGCTGCTTCAGGGCGCCGGGCTGGGAATCCACGATCACGTCGGGCAGGATCACGGCGAACGGCTCGTCGCCTATGATGTCGCGGGCGCACCAGACCGCATGGCCCAGGCCCTTGGGCTGCATCTGTCGCGTGAAGCTCATCTCGCCGGCCTGCGCCAGTTCGGCGTTCATCATCTCCAGGATGTCGGTCTTGCCCTTGGCCAGCAGTTGGGCCTCAAGTTCGACCTGGTGGTCGAAATAGTCCTCGATCGCTCCCTTCGAGCGGCCCGTGACGAAGACGATGTGCTCGATCCCCGCCTCGCGCGCCTCCTCCACGATGTAGCTGAGGATCGGCCGGTCGACGACGTTCAGCAGCTCCTTGGGCGTGGTCTTGGTGCCGGGCAGCACGCGCGTGCCCAGGCCGGCGACGGGAAGCACGGCCTTGCGGAGGCGTCGGGGTTGGTCGGGCATGCGATGTCCTGAATTGCGTCGGGTGCAGCCTAACGCGCGTCGCGAAACTTCGTAGCCCTATTCCACCGTCACCGACTTCGCCAGGTTGCGCGGCTGATCCACGTCCGTGCCCTTCTGGACCGCGGTGTGATAGGCCAGCAGTTGGACCGGAATGGCGTAGATCAGCGGCGCGATCAGGCTGTGGCATTCCGGCGCGTCGACCCGGCGGATGCCGGCGCCGTGCGGATCCGGGGCGGTTTTCGGCGAGATCATGATCACCGGTCCGCCGCGCGCGGCGACCTCCTGCAGATTGGACGCGGTCTTCTCGAAGACGTCGTCCAGCGGGGCCAGGGCCACGATCGGCGTCTTCTCGTCCACCAAGGCGATCGGGCCGTGCTTCAGCTCGCCGGCGGCATAGCCCTCGGCGTGGATGTAGCTGATCTCCTTCAGCTTCAGCGCGCCCTCCATGGCCAGCGGGAACATCGCGCCGCGGCCCAGGAACAGCACGTCGGTGGCCTTGGCCAGATCGTGCGCGACGTCCTTCAGCGCGTCCTGCATCTTCATGGTCTCGGCGATCAGCCGGGGCGCCTCGAACAGGGCCTTGACCAGTTCGGCCTCGCGGACCGCGTCGATTGCGCCCCTCTGCACGCCCGCCGCCACCGCCAGCGCCAATAACGCGGCGACCTGGGCGGTGAAGGCCTTGGTCGAGGCCACGCCGATCTCGGGCCCGGCGTGGGTCGGCCACAGGTGCGCGGCCTCGCGCGCCATCGACGACGAGTGGACATTGACCAGCGCGGCGGTCTGAAGCCCTTTGGCCTTGCACCACGCCAGGCTGGCCAGGGTGTCGGCGGTCTCGCCGGACTGGCTGACGGCCACCGCCAGCGTGCCCGGCGTCAGGGCGGGGTTGCGATAGCGAAACTCCGAGGCGATCTCGACGTCGCAGGGCAGGCCGGCCAGCTTCTCGAAGGCGTAGCGCCCGATCTGGCCGGCGTAGAAGGCGGTGCCGCAGGCGACGATCTGGATCCGGTCGACCTTGGCGAAGTCGGTGTCGCCGGACTTGGCCTTGCCGTTCACGAAGTCCAGGTAATGGCTCAGCGTGTGCTGCACGCTGTCCGGCTGCTCATGGATCTCCTTTTCCATGTAGTGCCGGTACTCGCCCTTCTCGACCAGGGCGGACGAGGCCGAGACCTGTACGATCGGCCGCTCGACGGCCTGGCCCGAGGCGTCGAACATGCGCGCGCCCGACCGGTCCAGGGCGACGAAGTCGCCTTCCTCCAGATAGCTGATCTTCTGGGTGAAGGGGCCGACGGCCAGGGCGTCGGAGCCCAGGTACATCTCGCCCTCGCCCCAGCCGACGACCAGCGGGCTGCCGCGCCGGGCGCCCAGGATCAGCTCGTTCTCGCCTTCGATCAGCACGGCCAGAGCATAGGCGCCGGTCAAGCGGTCCAGAACGGCCTTGAAGGCAGCCAGCGGGTCGTTGCGGCGGCCCAGCTCGCGGTCCATCAGGTGGGCGACCACCTCGGTGTCGGTCTGGCTTTCGAAGTCGTGGCCCTCGGCGACCAGCTCCGCCTTCAGCTCGGCGAAGTTCTCGATGATGCCGTTGTGGACCAGGGTCACCCGGCCCGCCTTGTGCGGATGGGCGTTGGCCGTCGTCGGAGCGCCGTGGGTGGCCCAGCGGGTGTGGCCGATGCCGACGGTGGCGTTCAGCGGCTGTTCGGCCAGCACGCCTTCCAGCTCGCGGATCTTGCCCTTGGCGCGCCGGCGTTCGATCCGCCCGTCCACCAGGGCCGCGACTCCGGCCGAGTCATAGCCCCGGTACTCCAGCCGCTTCAGGCTGTCGATCAGACGGGGAACCGCCGGGCCCACGCCCGTCACGCCGATGATGCCGCACATGAGAAAACCCTTAAAAATTCAAATTTCCGCGCTTGGCGTTTCGGCGCGCGACGGTCTAAGGCGACCCTCGGTTGTCGGCGCCGGTGTAGGCGACGGCCGCCGGGAATTGCATCTGAAAAGCGGTTTCGCAAGGTTACGGCGGGCCGTCGAGCAAGGAAGTCGGATTTGGCTGAACGACGCTATTTCGGAACCGACGGCATTCGCGGACGCGCCAACACCCATCCCATGACGCCCGAGGTGGCGCTGCGGGTGGGCCTGGCCGCGGGCCGGATGTTCATGTCCTCCGACGACCGGCGCCACCTGGTCGTCATCGGCAAGGACACCCGCCTTTCGGGCTACATGATCGAGCCCGCCCTGGTCGCCGGCTTCGCCTCGGCGGGGATGGACGTCCTGACGTTCGGACCCCTGCCGACCCCCGGCGTGGCCATGATGACCCGCTCGATGCGGGCCGACATCGGCGTGATGATCTCGGCCTCGCACAACGCCTATCTGGACAACGGCATCAAGCTGTTCGGCCCCGACGGCTACAAGCTGTCGGACGAGGTCGAGCTGAAGATCGAATCCATGATGGACGAGGATCTGGGCGCCGGCCTCGCCCCCGCCGACAAGCTGGGCCGGGTCAAGCGCATCGACGACGCTCAGGCTCGCTACGTCGAGATCGCCAAGGCCAGCTTCCCCAAGGGGCTGACGCTCAAGGGGCTGCGCATCGCGATCGATTGCGCCAACGGCGCCGGCTACAAGGTCGCCCCCACGACCCTCTACGAGCTGGGGGCCGAGGTGTTCGCCGTCGGCGTCGAGCCGAACGGCTGAACATCAACGAGAACTGCGGCTCGACCCATCCCCAGGCCCTGATCGAGGCGGTCCGGACCCATCGCGCCGACATCGGCATCGCCCTGGACGGCGACGCCGACCGCGTCATCATCTGCGACGAGCGGGGCCAGATCGTCGACGGCGATCAGATCATGGCCATGGTCGCCCTGGATTGGTCCCGCCGCGGCCTGCTGCAGGGCGGCGGCCTGGTGGCCACCGTCATGTCCAACCTGGGCCTGGAGCGCGCCCTCCTGGCCGAGGGCCTGACCCTGGAGCGCACCAAGGTCGGCGACCGCTATGTCATGGAGCGCATGCGCGAAGGCGGCTTCAACGTCGGCGGCGAGCAGTCGGGCCATATCATCCTGCACGACTACGCCACCACCGGCGACGGCCTGATGTCGGCCCTTCAGGTCCTGGCCGTCCTGGTCGAGAGCGGCCGGCCGATGAGCGAACTGGCCCGCCAGTTCGAGCCGGTCCCCCAACTGCTCGAGAACGTCCGCTACGCCTCCGGCAAGCCTCTGGAGGCCGCCTCGGTCAAGGCCGCCATCGCCGACGCCGAGGCCCGCCTGACCGGCCAGGGCCGCCTCTTGGTCCGCAAGTCCGGCACCGAGAAACTGATCCGCGTCATGGCCGAGGGCGACGACGAGAGCCTGGTCAAGGCGGTGGTCGCCGACGTCGCCGCGGCGGTGAAGGAAGCCGGAGCGGCCGCCTAGCGCGGCGCTGGGTTAGGAATGGCGTAGTTCTCCGCCAGATCCCGGCCTCTGATGGCGTAGGAGTTCGACTCCGGAATCTGCGCCATCATCTCGGCGTTCCAGGCGTCGTAGGCCGCCTTCAGCCGGGCGAACCGCTCAGGCTGGCGCAGCTTCTGATCGGCCCGCTCCAGCGGATCGGACGTCAGGTCGAACAGAAACTCGTTGCCGTTCAGGGACAGGTATTTCCAATCTCCCTCGCGCACGGCCTTCTGATCGAAGGCTTTGTAGCGCCAGAACAGGGTGCGCTCGACCGGCCGGCCGGAGAGCAGGGCGGGCGTCAGGTCCATGCCGTCCGGCGGATAGGCCGGATCGGGCCGCGTCCCCGCCGCAGCCAGCAGGGTCGGCAGCCAATCCATCGAGATCGCGACCTGCTCGCTCACCTGCCCGGCGGGCAGTCTCGCCGGCCATTTCGCCAGCAACGGCACTCGGATGCCGCCCTCCAGCAGCTCGGACTTGCGCCCGCTGAACGGCCACACGTCCGAGAAGCGCTCCCCGCCGTTGTCGCTGGTGAACACCACGATCGTATCCTGCTCGGCGCCTTGGCGGCGCAACGCCTCCAGCACCTTGCCGATGTTGGCGTCCATGCTCTCGACCATGTCGGCGTAGACCCGGCGGCTGCCGCCGTCCGAATGGAAGATCGTCCCGATCCGCCCCGCCTCGGCCCGCCCGGCTTCATCAGGCCCCTCCCAGGGCCAGTGCGGCGCGCTGAAGTGCAGGCTCAGCAGGAAGGGCTTTGCGGCGCGCGTCTGCCGTTCGATCACCTGAACCGCCCGGTCGCCCAGCAGGTCGGTCATGTAGCCTGGGGCGTCTTGCGGGGTTTCGCCCTCGTACAGAACCGCCGGGCCGTTCCCCGCCTCGGCGTGGGTCCAGTAGTCGACGCCGCCGCCGTGGAAGCCGAAGAACTCGTGATAGCCGCTCTTCAGCGGACCGAAATGCGGCTCGAACCCCATGTGCCATTTGCCGACCAGGGCCGTGTGATAGCCGGCCGCGCGCAACAGGGACGCCAGGTTCGGATGGTCGGGCGGAACGCCGATCTGTTCGGGCGCCGCCAACGCGCGCAGGGGGCGGATCGGCTCCTCCAGTCCCGCCCGCAGCCGCTGGTGATAGCGGCCGGTGAACAGCGCCAGCCGCGTGGGGGAGCAGACCGACGAGTTCGAATAGCCCTGGGTAAAGCGCACGCCCGCCGCGGCGATGGCGTCGATATGGGGCGTGCGGATGTCCCGGGCGCCGTAGCAGCCGACGTCCGCATAGCCCAGGTCGTCGGCGAGGATGAACACGATGTTCGGGCGGCCGGGTTGCGGCTGCGCGACGGCACGTCCCGCCGCGGCGGTCGTGACCGCGACGGCTCCGAGCATGGCCTCGCGTCGTGACCAGCGCGCCTGGCCTTTCCCGCGATTCACGGTCTTCATGCGGAACCCCTCGTTTGCGGCTCGGTCTGCCCAGGCGCCGCAGCCTGAAGAAGCCTCGCGATGATTTCGCGACGGAGAGGGGAACGCTCGTTCAATTCCTGACCGGCTCCACCGTCAGCGTCACGTGATCCGGCGTCCCCAGCCCGCCGACGGGACAGGCGACCGGCCTGAACTGCAGGTCGTGGCAGAGGCGCACTTCCCTCAGTCGGTTGCCCGAGGCCACGGCGACATAGATCGCGTCCCGAGGCAGGTTCGGGTTGGCGGCCGTGAAGGCGTCGCGGAGTTGGCCCGCGGTGGGGCCGCGCGCGCCGGACGCCAGGGCGGTCGGATCGGGGCGCTTCAGGGTGTCGTAGAGGGCGGCGGCCTGGGCGAAATAGGCTTCGGGCGTCTCCCAGCCGCAGACGCCGTGCGCCGCCCACTCGTGCTGCACCAGATCCACCGACGGCGTCCGGCAGAGGTTGGCCCGGATCGTCGCCTCGCTGACCCGCGTCGCCGGCCGGCAGAAGCGGGGGTAGGGGCGGCCGTCGGCGTTGGGCCACAGGCCATGCAGCGTCCAGCCGAACCGGTTCTCGCCGTTGCAGGCCAGGTCCCCGTCGCCGTCCCCGCCTGTCCGGCAGGTCTCGGGCATCCAGGTCATCGCCAGCAGGTGGTAGAGGATCGTCCGGCCGGCCACGACCTCCTCGGGCCGCACCCGCTCCATCTCTGGCGCCGGGATTCGGTCGGGCAACACGCAGGTCTGAGCGGCCGCCGCCGTCATCGCCGCCGGAGTTGACGTCGTCCGGGTCTCGCAAGCCGTCAGGCCCAGAAGACCGACCAAGAGGATCCACGCCCGCCGCATCACGCCGGCTCCCGCTGTAGCGCGACCAGCGCCCCCGCCACGTCCTCGATCCGTTTCCTGATGTCCGGCACCGCGATCGTCTCCCAGAACGCCGCCCGCGCCGGCGGGCCCAGCACCAGCAGGCGCGGATCGGCCGTTCCGTCGGCGCGCAGCACGCGCCCGTGCGCGTCC
>NZ_JBNFOJ010000014.1:0-20692 GCF_057364705.1 Brevundimonas sp. CURTG3B2_SDJG | reverse complement strand
CGGCGGCCCGCACCTCGCTCCGCGCCCTGGCCAAGGTCCGGTCCGCCATCGTCTGGGACGGGATCAGCCGGCCGAAGATCAGCACCTGGGCCGCGGCCCGCCCCGCGCGCGAAGCGGGGCTTTCATCCGACATCCACAGGCCGGCGTTCAGCACCGCCTTGGCCCGGGACAGCTCCGCCGCCGTCGGCCCGTCCTTGGCCAACGCCTTCAGTTCGGCGGCGCAGACCTGGGCCAGCTCCACCGCCCGGTCGGCCGAGGCCCCGGCGTAGATTCCGAGAATACCGGCGTCCTCGTAAGGCTCGTGATAGGCGTCGATCGCATAGGCCAGTCCGCGCTCCTCGCGCGCGCTCTGGAACAGCCGCGACGCCATTCCTCCCCCGAGGATCTCGGTCATCAGCCGGGCCGCCGGGTAGGCCGTGTCGGCCGCCGACGGCGCGGGCAGCTGGAAGACGATGTTGGCCTGCTCGATCCGGCGCGTCAGGGCCGCCTCGCCGCCGGTGAAACGGGGAACCGCCGGCGCTTCCGCCGGGGTCGCCGTCTCTCCGCCGAACCAGCGCTCGGCCAGGGCCAGAAGCTCCGCCTCGTCCACCGCGCCGGCCGCGGAGACCACCATGCGGTCGGGCGAGTACAGCCGCGCCCGCCAGGCGCCCACGGAGGCCCTGTCGATCGGCTTGAGGCTGGCGATAGACCCCAGGATCGGACGCCCCAGCGGCTGGCCCTCGAAGGCGCGCGTCTGGGCCATCTCGAACACATGGTCGTCGGGCGTGTCGAACGCCTCTGCGATCTCCTGGGCCACCACGTGCTTCTCGCGCTCGATCTCGGCTGGATCCAGCGTGGGGCGGAACACCAGGTCCGACAGCACCTGCATCGCCAGGGGCAGAGACCCGTCCAGGGCCCGCACCTCGAAACTGGTCCTCTCGTAGCCGGTCGAAGCGTTGATCGATCCGCCCTCGGCCTCGATCCGCTCCACGATGTCGCGCGCGCCCATCTCGCCGGCGCCCTTGAACACCAAGTGTTCCAGGCAATGCGACCAGCCCGATGTCGCCTCGCTCTCCCACTTGGCCCCGCCGCGCACGGCGACGGTGAGCGCCAGGGTGCGCAGGCCGGGCATGGGATCGCAGACGACGCGGACGCCGTTGGACAGGGTGTGAAGCGTGGCGGTCAGGAGGAGCTCTTTCCGGTCTCGCCCGAGGGCGTCGAGGCGCGCTTGCGCATGAGCAGCGCGATGTAGAAGCCGACCAGCGCCAGCGCCAGGCCGAACCACGTCAGCGCATAGCCCAGGTGGTTGTTGGAGAAGGCCGGAGGCGGGGCGGAGGGCTTCAGCGCGCCCCACTCGGGATTGGACGAGGTCAGGGCGTAAGGGTCTGGGGAGCCACCTCGGCGTGACGTTCAGCGCCCGCGCCATGGCGGTCGTGTCGCGGGCGTAGAAATGTCGGCCTTCCGGCGGCGGCGCCATCGCGCCCGGCGGCGGCGGGGTGCGGAGCACGGCGGTGATCCGGACCTCTTCGGCGCTGCGCGCCTCCGGCGGCCGCGACGAGACGGTGTCGGCCACGAAACCCCGGTCGACCAGATAGACGGGCGCGATGGCCATGCCGGTCTGTTTCAGGATCGGGCAGGCGGAGACCAGCCGCACCCCGACCTGGCCGTTCTCGATGCTCTGCAGCTCGACATAGGGTGCGGTCGCCAGGCCTGGGCAGGATATGGTCACTCGCCGGAACTCCGGCGCCTCGCCGCTGTCCACCAGGTCGTACAGCGAAACCGGGGCCTTGCCGGCCGCCGCCTCCGCCCCGGCGATCAGGCCTTCCTTCCACTGCAGCCGCTTTACCTGCCACACGCCCAGCGAAAGCAGCAGGACGAGCAGAGGCAGGCAGGCGATCGTCAGCCCCCAGGGAAAGCGGGCGCGGGCCGCCATCTATTCCTCCCCCTTCGGGGGAGGGGGACCGCGCGTAGCGGGGTGGAGGGGCGTTTCCACACCCTCAGAGTCTGCGGCGGCGCCCCTCCACCATCCTTCGGATGGTCCCCCTCCCCCGCCGGGGGAGGAACGGAGCCCTCGCATCTGCAGCGCGATCATCACGCCCTTCCCCGGCCGCATCAGTCCCAGCGACAGCCCGGCCACCAGGGGCAGCGCCACGAGCAGCAGGAGCCAGATCGGCGGATTGTAGGCGATCATCACGAACAGGGCCCCGAACACCACGATCCCGCCGGCGATCTGCATGATGAAGATCGCCGCTCCGTCGCCGGTGTTGAGCCGCGTGAAGTCGAAGCCGCAGGCCTCGCAGCGGTCGACCACCTTCAGGAAGCCGCCGAACAGGCGCCCCTCGCCGCAGTTCGGGCAGCGGCAAAGCAGACCGGCGCGGATCGGGTCGATCCGCGCCGGCGCAGGAGCTTGGGTTTCACCGTCCATTCGTCATCCCGGCGGAAGCCGGGATCACCCGAAGGTGACGTAGACGAAGGCGAACAGGAACAGCCAGACCACGTCCACGAAGTGCCAGTACCAGGCCGCCGCCTCGAAGCCGAAATGCTTCTGCGGGGTGAACTGGCCGGCCAGCAGGCGCAGCAGGCAGACGATCAGGAAGATGGTGCCGACCAGCACGTGGAAACCGTGGAAGCCGGTCGCCATGAAGAAGATCGAGCCGTACAGGCCCGAGTTCACGGCCTCTTCGTTGAAGAACAGGTGCTCGTGGATGATGTGCTGGTACTCATAGGCCTGCACCGCGGTGAACAGCACGCCCAGCGCCACCGTGATCATCAGGCCGATCTTGGTGGCGTTGCGGTCGCCTGGGCCAGGGCGTGGTGCGCCCAGGTCACCGTCGTGCCCGACAGCAGAAGGATGACGGTGTTCAGCAGCGGCAGCTGCCAGGCGTCCAGCGTCTCGACGCCCTTCGGCGGCCAGGTCGCCCAGGCCTTGGCCGTGTCGGCCCAGGTCCCGACTTCCGGGATGTGCGCGCGGGCCTCGTTAAAGATGCTCATCTCGAAGAACATCCAGAAGAAGGCCACGAAGAACATCACCTCGGAGGCGATGAACAGCATCATGCCGTAGCGCAGGCCGATCGAGACGACCGGGGTGTGGTCGCCGGCCTTGCTTTCCTTGATGACGTCCGACCACCAGCCGAACATCGACACCAGCACGCCGGCCAGGCCCGCGAAGAACAGGGCCTTGTCGCCCTTGGCCAGCAGGGCCGCGACGACGCCCTCGCCATCGTTGACCAGGCCCTTCATCCAGACCACGGCGCCGACCATCATGATGGTCACGGCGATCGAGGACACCAGCGGCCAGGGGCTGGGGTTCACCAGGTGGTAGTCGTGATGCGGGGTCGCGTGGGCGTCGGCCATCGGGGTCTCTTGAAGGTCGAGAGTCGTTAGGGGTGGGCTATAGCGCCCGCTATCCGGCCGCGCCAGAGGCTTCCGCCCCAGTTTGGCCGCCGTTCACCGCCTGCTGGAAGCGTTCGGTGGGATAGAAGGTGTAGCTGAGGGTGATCTCCTTCACCCCGCGGCTCTCCCGGTCGGTCGCCATCTCGGGCGCCACGAAGTACTGGACGGGGAATTTCATCGTCTGGCCGGGCTGGATGATCTGCTCGTCGAAGCAGAAGCACTGCAGCTTCTGGAAGTACGGACCGGCGCGCTCGGGCACGACGTTGTACCCGGCCTTGGCGCTGATCGGCTGGTCCGAGGTGTTGGTCACGTCGAAATAGGCGATGCCCGTCTCGCCGATGCGCACCCTCTGGCTCACCTGCTCGGCCCGGAACTCCATCGGCAGGCCGCGCACATTGGTGTCGAAGCGGATCAGCACCGTCTCGTCCAACTGCACGTCGGGGGCCTGCTCGGCCCGCTTCACCGTGCCGTCGAAGCCGGTGACCTGGCAGAACATCTTGTACAGCGGCACCGCGGCGAAGGCCGCGCCGGTCATGAACATCACCCCGAAGGCGCAGGCAATGGCGACGCCGTTGCGGCCCAGCTTCCTCACTGGGCGTACCCCACCGGCTGGCCGGCGGCGATCGCCTCGGTGCGGGCGTCGATGTTGCGCTTCAGGTTCAGCACCGTGACGGCGAACACCAGCACGATGAAGGCCACCAGCGCCCCGGCGATGGCCAGGTTGCGCTTCTTGCGGGCGGAAAGCTCTTCGGGGGTCAGGCGGCGCATGGTCGTTACAGTCCGGGGACGGCGGTGAAGCTCTCGATCAGCAGGGCGGCGAACAGGGCCATCAGATACAGGATCGAGAAGGCGAACAGGTTGCGCGCCGGTTTGGCCTCAGCACGCACATCGTACAATGCGGCCTCTCGCCCCACGGCCTCGGCCTTGTCCGGCTGGTCGCCCGCGCGCGAGCGCCAGAGCCGGACGCCAGCAGCAGGAACACCAGACCGCCGGCGACGGACACCGCCAGGTACAGATAGCCGCCCAGCCCCGTCAGCCCGGGCGCGACGGCCGCCGGCAGGAAGACCAGGGTGTAGATCAGGATCTGCAGCCGGGTGCTCTTGGCGCCCCGGGCCACCGGCATCATCGGAATGCCCGCCTTGGCGTAGTCGCCCGCCGAATACAGCGCCAGGGCCC
The DNA here is from genome assembly GCF_057364705.1 of Brevundimonas sp. CURTG3B2_SDJG. Taxonomy (NCBI): domain Bacteria; kingdom Pseudomonadati; phylum Pseudomonadota; class Alphaproteobacteria; order Caulobacterales; family Caulobacteraceae; genus Brevundimonas; species Brevundimonas sp. CURTG3B2_SDJG. The sequence continues at coordinate 16,144 of NZ_JBNFOJ010000014.1, read as the reverse complement.
AGCTGTGCGGCGGGGTCCACAGGAAGATGATCAGGAACAGCAGCCACGCCTGCCACGGCGCCTGACCCGTCGCCGCCGCCCAGCCGATCACCGGCGGGAAGGCGCCCGCCGCTCCGCCGATGACGATGTTCTGGGGCGTTCGGCGCTTCAGCAGCAGGGTGTAGAAGACGGCGTAGTATAGGATCGTCAGCAGCAGCAGGCCGCCGGCCAGCCAGTTGGCGGTCATGCCCAGCAGCATCACCGCGAACACCGACAGGATGACGCCGAACGCCATCGCGTCGTTCTTGCGCACCCGGCCCGCCGCCACCGGGCGGCGCGCGTGCGGCGCATCAGGGCGTCGGTCTCGCCCTCCAGCGCCATGTTCAGCGCGCCCGCGGCGCCGGCGCCCACCGCGATGCACAGGATGGCGATCGCCGCCGACAGCCAGTCCAGGCTGCCGCCCGCCACCACCAGCCCCGTGACGGCGGTGAAGATCACCAGCGACATCACGCGCGGCTTCAGCAGCTGGAAGAAGTCTTCCGGCTGGGCCGTCGAGATCGCGGGGGTGTCGGCGCTCATGCGCAACTCTCTACTCCGTCATTCCGGGGCCGCGAAGCGGAACCCGAGACCCGGGGCGATGGCTTGAACCCCTCGGTTCCGGGCTCCTCGCTCCGCTCGGCCCCGGAATGACGGGTCGAGCCGAGCTGAAAACCGAGAGGCCGCCCCTTCGACAGAAGAGGCGGCCCCCGATGCTTTCCGGTCCCGGAAGACCGGGCCTTCTAGTGCTCGTCCTGCTTGACCACCGGCAGCTCGTTGAACTGGTGGTGCGGCGGGGGCGAGGACAGCGTCCACTCCAGCGTGGTGGCGCCTTCGCCCCACGGATTGTCCACGCCCTTGCGGCGACGGATCGCGGCCTCGGCCAACATGATCAGGAAGACGGCGACGCCGACGATCGTGATCACGTAGCCGACCGACGAGACATGGTTCCAGAGCGTATAGGCGTCCGGATAGTCCACGTAGCGGCGCGGCATGCCCTGCAGGCCCAGGAAGTGCTGCGGGAAGAACACCAGGTTCACGCCCACGAACATGATCCAGAAGTGCAGCGCGCCGAGGAACTCGTTGTACTTCACCCCGAACATCTTCTCGAACCAGTAGTAGAACCCGGCGAAGATGGCGAAGACGGCGCCCAGGGACAGCACGTAGTGGAAGTGCGCCACGACGTAGTAGGTGTCGTGCAGGCTGTAGTCGATGCCGGCGTTGGACAACACCACGCCGGTCACGCCGCCGACGGTGAACAGGAAGATGAAGCCCATCGCCCACAGCATGGGCGTCTTGAAGCTGATGGAGCCGCCCCACATGGTGGCGATCCAGCTGAAGATCTTCACGCCCGTGGGCACCGCGATGATCATCGTCGCGGCGATGAAATAGGCCCGCAGGTTGATGCTCATGCCGACCGTGTACATGTGGTGCGCCCACACGATGAAGCCGACGAAGCCGATGGCCACCATGGCGTAGGCCATGGCCAGGTAGCCGAAGACCGGCTTCTTGGAGAAGGTCGAGACGATGTGGCTGATGATGCCGAAGCCCGGCAGGATCAGGATGTACACCTCGGGGTGGCCGAAGAACCAGAACAGGTGCTGGAACATGACGGGGTCGCCGCCGCCGGCCGGGTTGAAGAAGCTGGTGCCGAAGTTGCGGTCGGCCAGCAGCATGGTGATGGCGCCGGCCAGGACGGGCAGCGACAGCAGCAGCAGGAAGGCGGTGATCAGCACCGACCAGGCGAACAGCGGCATCCGGTGCAGGGTCATGCCCGGCGCGCGCATGTTGAAGATGGTGGTGATGAAGTTGATCGCGCCCAGGATCGAGCTGGCGCCCGCCACGTGCAGCGAGAAGATCGCCAGGTCCATCGCCGGCCCGGTGTGGCCGGTGGTCGACAGCGGCGGATAGATCGTCCAGCCCCCGCCGAAGCCCTTGCCCGGGCCGCCGTCGACGAACATCGACAGGCACAGCAGCACCCAGGCGGCGACCAGCAGCCAGAACGAGATGTTGTTCATCCGCGGGAAGGCCATGTCCGGCGCGCCGATCATGATCGGCACGAACCAGTTGCCGAAGCCCCCGATCATCGCGGGCATGACCATGAAGAAGATCATGATCAGCGCGTGGCCCGTCACCACGACGTTGTAGCCGTGCTTGGACTGTTCAACGAGGCCCAGCAGGCTGACCAACGAGCCTTCCTTGAAGATCTGGATGCCCGGCTCGGCCAGTTCCCAGCGGATCAGGCCCGACAGGGCGCCGCCCACGATCCCCGCCATGATGGCGAAGATCAGATACAGGGTGCCGATGTCTTTGTGGTTGGTCGACAGGAACCAGCGGGTGAAGAAGCCCGGCTTGTGGTCGTGGTGCCCGTCGTGGTCATGGGCGAGGTTTTCGGCGACTGTGGCCATGGTCTCTGCGCTCTCGCGGATCGTTACTGGGCGGCCGGGGCGGCGGCGGGAGCGGCGCCCGAGGCGGCGATCGAGCCGATCTGCTGACCGGGGGTGACGGTGGCGCCCGAGTCGGCGGTGATGGTCAGCACGCCGGCGGCCGGGGCCGACACCTCGACGGCGACCTTGTCGGTTTTCGATCTCGACCAGCAGCTCGTCCTTGGCGACCGTGTCGCCGGACTTCTTCAGCCAGGTCCCCATGGTCCCCTCGGCGACGCTCTCGCCCATGGTCGGGGTCGAGATCGCAACGGAGCCGCCCGAGGCGGCAGGGGTGGGAGCCGGCGCGGCCGGCGCGGGTTTCGGCGGCCGGAGCCGACGCTGGCTTGGGCGCTTCAGCCTTGGAGGCCTCGGCCTTGGGCGCAGCGGGGGCGGAGGCGCTCGCGCCTTCGCTGACCACGCCCAGGACGGCGCCGGGGGTGACCGTCTCGCCGTCGGGGGCCTTGATCTCGGACAGCACGCCGTCGGCGGGCGAGACGACCTCGAGCGAGACCTTGTCGGTCTCGAGCTCGACCAGGACCTCGTCCTTCTTGACCGGGTCGCCGGCCTTCTTCGTCCACTTGCCGATGGTGGCTTCGGTGACGGATTCGCCGAGGGCGGGGGTCAGGATGTCGGCCATGGTCGGGTCTTTCAGCTTCGTTCGATCATTGTCATCCCGGAAAGGGCGTCAGCCCTTGTCCGGGAAGGCGAAGGCGTCGGTCAGGAAGGCGTCGAGTTCTTTCAGGTGCCGGCTCATCAGACCGGCGGCCGTGGAGGCCGAGGCCGGGCGACCGACGTAGCGGGCGCGCTTGGACTTCACGTTCAGCTTCTCGAGGGTCAGCTCGATCCACGGATCGACGAAGGTCCAGCCGCCCATGTTCTTGGGCTCTTCCTGGCACCAGACCAGCTCGGCGTTCGGGAAGCGGGCCAGTTCCGTCATCAGTGACTTCATCGGCCACGGATAGAACTGCTCCAGCCGCATCAGATAGACGTCGTCGACCTGGTCGCGTTCGCGGCGGTCCAGCAGGTCGTAGTAGACCTTGCCCGAGCACAGGACGACGCGGCGGACAGCCTTGTCGGCGACAATCGAGATCCCGGCGACCTCGGGGCGGGTCTGGGCGTCGTCGTGCAGGACGCGGTGGAAGGAGCTGCCCTCGGCCATGTCAGCCAGGGTCGAGACCGCCTTCTTGTGGCGCAGCAGCGACTTGGGCGTCATCAGGATCAGCGGCTTGCGGAACGGCCGGTGCATCTGGCGGCGCAGGATGTGGAAGTAGTTCGCCGGCGTGGTGCAGTTGGCGACCTGCATGTTGTCCTCGGCGCAGGCCTGCAGGAAGCGCTCCAGTCGGGCGGAGGAGTGTTCGGGCCCCTGCCCTTCGTAGCCGTGCGGCAACAGCATGGTCAGGCCGCACATGCGCAGCCACTTGCGCTCGCCCGACGAGATGAACTGGTCGATGACGACCTGGGCGCCGTTCACGAAGTCGCCGAACTGGGCCTCCCACATCACCAGGGTGTTGGGGTCGCTGAGCGCATAGCCGTATTCGAAGCCCAGCACCGCCTCTTCCGACAGGGCCGAGTCGATGACCTCGAAATGGGCCTGCTTGTCCGAGAGGTTGTTCAGCGGGACGTAGCGCTTCTCGGTTGTCTGATCGACGATGCCCGAATGGCGCTGCGAGAAGGTGCCGCGCACCGAATCCTGGCCCGACAGGCGGACCGGGAAGCCTTCTTCTAGCAGCGAGCCGAAGGCCAGGCTCTCGGCTGTCGCCCAGTCGATGTTCTGGCCCGTCGTGATCATCTCGCGGCGGCCGTCGATGACGCGCTTCAGCGTCTTGTGGATGTCGACGGCGTTCGGGATGGTGGTCAGGCGATGACCCAGGTCCTGCAGCTTGGCCAGGGGCACGCCGGTCTCGCCGCGGCGCTCGTCGCCGTCCGGCAGGCCGATGCCCTGCCACTGGCCGTCCATCCAGTCGGCCTTCTTGGCCTCGAACGCCTTTCCGGCCTCGAACTCCGCATCCAGGAAGGCCTCGAAGCGGGCGACCTCGGCGTCGATCTCGGCTTGAGTGACCACGCCCTCTTTGACCAGGCGCTCGGAGTAGATCTCGCGCGTCGACGGCAGGGCGCGGATCTTCGAATACATCACCGGCTGGGTGAAGGTCGGATCGTCGCCCTCGTTGTGGCCGAAGCGGCGGTAGCAGAACATGTCCACCACCACGTCCTTGTGGAATTTCTGACGGAATTCGGTGGCCACCTTCGAGGCGAAGACGACCGCTTCCGGGTCGTCGCCGTTCACGTGGAAGATCGGCGCCTGGACCATCAGGGCCACGTCCGACGGATAGGGCGACGAGCGCGAGTTGCGCGGGCTGGTGGTGAAGCCGATCTGGTTGTTGACCACGAAATGGATCGTGCCGCCGGTGCGATAGCCCTTCAGTCCCATCAGGGCGAAGCATTCGGCGACCACGCCCTGGCCGGCGAACGCGGCGTCGCCGTGGATCAGCAGCGGCACGACCTTGGTGCGGTCCAGGGCCCACTGCTCTTCCGGCTGGCCGGCGTTGGCCTCGCGGATGTCGAAGGCCTGCTTGGCGCGCGCCTTGCCCAGGACGACCGGGTTGACGATCTCCAGGTGCGAGGGGTTGGCGGTCAGGGACAGGTGGACGGTGTTGCCGTCGAACGCGCGGTCCGACGAAGCGCCCATGTGGTATTTGACGTCGCCCGAGCCCTCGATGTCCGAGGGGACGGTCGAGCCGCCCTGGAACTCGTGGAAGATGGCGCGATAGGGCTTGCCCATGACCGCCGCCAGCGTGTTCAGGCGACCGCGGTGGGCCATGCCCAGCACGATCTCGTCGACGCCCAGGGCGCCGCCGCGCTTGATGACCTGCTCCAGCGCCGGGACCATGGCCTCGCCGCCGTCCAGGCCGAAGCGCTTGGTGCCGGGGAAGCGCTTGTGCAGGAAGCGCTCGAAGCCCTCGGCCTCGATCAGCTTGTTCAGGATCGCCAGTTTGCCTTCCTTGGTGAAGGCGTTCTGCTCGAACTTGTCGGGCCCCTCGAAGCGCTCCTGGAGCCAGGCCTTCTCCTCGGGTTCGGCGATGTGCATGTACTGGATGCCGATGTGGCCGCAGTAGGTGCGCTTCAGGATGGCCAGCACCTCGCGGATGCTGCCGGTCTGCAGGCCCAGCACGCCGTCCAGGTAGATCGGGCGGTCCAGGTCGGCTTCGGTGAAGCCGTAGAACTCGGGCGTCAGCTCCGGATTGTGGGTCGGCTGTTCGATGCCCAGCGGGTCCAGCGTCGCCTGCAGGTGGCCGCGGACGCGGTAGCTGCGGATCAGCATCAGGGCGCGGATCGAATCGTGGGCGGCGGCGCGGACGTCCTGGGCCGAAACGCCGGAAGCAGCGGCGGGAGCCGGCGCGACCGCAGGCGGGGCCGCGGGCTTCTTGGGGATCGGGCTTGGGGCGCCGGCCAGCGGCCGTCGAAGACGGCGGCGCCTCGGTGGGCTCGGTCGTGACCGGGGCGGCCCCAGGCGCGGCGCCGGCCGCAGGCCTTCACCGTGGCGGCGTTGTCGCGCAGCTGATCGAAGAAGGCGCGCCATTCGCTCGAGACCGACGACGGGGTCGTCGGCCCATTTGGCGTGCAGGTCTTCGATGAAGGCGGCGTTGGAGCCATACAGGAAGCTGGTCTCGGCAAAGACCTGGTTCAGCCGTCCGGCGTCGTCAGCCATGGTTCTCGTCACGTCCCTGAGGCGGCGCGCGCACGTCTGCGCGAACCGGCGCGGTTCATATAGGCGCTGTTTCCTGACGGGTCATGACCGAATAGCGGCGAAAGGGTCGAAATTCGCCGGAATCGGGCGAATTTCGAGCGCGCCATGCCCCACAGGTGGGACATACTTGCGGCCCGCCGCGCCGCGCAGACCCTGAAGCCGGGCCGACGCGGCGGGCTGTCAAACCGTCATTCGTAGATGGTCTCGCCGTTCTGCAGGCACCAGCCGATCCGGACCTCTTCGACGTAGGCGGTGACCGTCCCGTACGGGAACTGGGTGACGCCGGCGTACACCGACCCCGGATAGCCGTAGCAGACGCCTCCGTGCTCGCCGACCACCGTCGTATGGCTGGCGTCGCTGTAATAGATGTACGAGTAGAGCGGCACCCGATCCGGGGGCGGGGCGGCGCCGGCGGCGCCGACGAGCACGGCGGCGGACAGGGCGACCGCCGACAGGAGCTTGAGACGAATTTTCATGGGAACCTCCGAACTCGCCCTCCGGATGAGGGCGTCGGACGTTCGCCTGACGCGCGAGTTCGTGTCAACTCAGGCGAGCATCCAGCTTGCGCCGGATGCTCGCCCTGAGAAGGTCAGCCTTTCAGGACTTCTACCAGGGTCGTCCCCAGGCGCGCGGCGACGACGACACGCGGATGCCCGCGGCCTCCATGGCGGCGATCTTGGATTCCGCGTCGCCCTTGCCACCCGAGACCACGGCGCCGGCGTGGCCCATTGTGCGGCCCTTGGGCGCCGTGCGGCCGGCGATGAAGCCGACCATCGGCTTCTTGCGGCCCTTCTTGGCCTCGTCGATCAGGAACTGGGCGGCGTCTTCCTCGGCCGCCCCGCCGATCTCGCCGATCATGATGATCGAGGTGGTTTCGGGATCCGCCAGGAACAGCTCCAGCACGTCGATGAACTCGGTGCCCTTGACCGGGTCCCCGCCGATGCCGACCGCCGTGGTCTGGCCCAGGCCCTCGTTGGTGGTCTGGAACACCGCCTCATAGGTCAGGGTGCCCGAGCGCGAGACGATGCCGACGTTGCCCTTCTTGAAGATCGAGCCCGGCATGATGCCGATCTTGCACTCTTCCGGCGTCAGGATGCCCGGGCAGTTCGGCCCCAGCAGGCGCGACTTGGAACGGTCAAGACGGGCTTTCACGCGCACCATGTCCAGCACCGGGATGCCCTCGGTGATGCAGGTGATGAAGGGGATCTGGGCGTCGATGGCCTCGATGATGGCGTCGGCCGCGCCGGCCGGCGGAACGTAGATGACCGAGGCGTCGGCGCCAGTCGCGTCCTTGGCTTCCGCGACCGAGGCGAAAATCGGCAGGGTCTCGCCCTCGGACCCGTGCCACAGCTCGCCGCCCTTCTTGGGGTGCACGCCGCCGACCATCTTGGTGCCGTAGTAGCGCAGCGCCTGCTCGGTGTGGAACGTCCCGGTCTTGCCGGTCAGGCCCTGGACGATGACCTTGGTGTCTTTGTTGACGAGGATGGACATGGGTCTATCGATCTCTGGAAATGTCTGTCAGCAGGGCGGTGGCGGCGCTTAGCCGACCGCCGCGACGATCTTCTGGGCGGCGTCGTCGAGGTCGTCGGCGGCGGTGATGGCCAGGCCCGACTCGTTGAGGATCTTCTTGCCTTCGGCGACATTGGTGCCTTCCAGGCGGACGACCAGCGGCACCTTCAGGCCCACTTCCTTCACCGCGGCGACCACGCCCTCGGCGATGACGTCGCAACGCATGATGCCGCCGAAGATGTTGACCAGGATGCCCTGCACGGCCGGGTCGGCGGTGATGATCTTGAAGGCCGCCGCGACCTTTTCCTTGGAGGCGCCGCCGCCGACGTCGCAGAAGTTGGCCGGCTCCTTGCCGTACAGCTTGATGATGTCCATCGTCGCCATGGCCAGACCCGCGCCGTTGACCATGCAGCCGATGTTGCCGTCCAGCGCGACGTAGGCGAGGTCCCACTCAGAGGCCTCGATCTCCTTGGCGTCTTCCTCGGTCTCGTCGCGCAGCGCCTTGATGTCCTCGTGGCGGAACAGGGCGTTGCCGTCGAAGCTGACCTTGGCGTCCAGCACGCGCAGGCGGCCATTCTCCATCACGATCAACGGGTTGATCTCCAGCATCGACATGTCGGTGTCGAGGAAGGCCTTGTAGAGAATGGGGAACAGATAGGCGCCGTCCTTGGCCGCCTCGCCGTCCAGCTTCAGCGCGCCGTTGAGCTCGGCGACGTTGGCTTCGGTGACGCCGGCTTCCGGATCGATGTCGATGGTCTGGATCTTCTCGGGCGTGTCGTGGGCGACCTGCTCGATGTCCATGCCGCCTTCGGTCGAGACGACGAAGGAGACCCGCCCTGTGCCGCGGTCGACCAGCAGCGAGCAGTACAGCTCGCGGGCGATGTCGGCGCCGTCCTCGATGTACAGGCGGTTCACCTGCTTGCCGGCCGGGCCGGTCTGGGCGGTGACGAGGGTGTTGCCCAGCATCTCCCTGGCGTTCGAGACGACCTCTTCGATCGAGCGGGCCAGGCGGACGCCGCCCTTGGCGTCGGCGGGCAGTTCCTTGAACTTGCCCTTGCCGCGGCCGCCGGCGTGAATCTGGGACTTCACGACATAGAGCGGGCCCGGCAGCTGCCTGGCCGCGGCCTCGGCCTGGTCGGCGCTGGTGATGGCGACGCCGGCGGCGACCGGCGCGCCGAAGCCCTTCAGGACCTGCTTGGCCTGATATTCGTGAATGTTCATGGAAGGCGCCACCAAACCGCTGGGAGGAGTTGCGGCGCCTTATAGGACCCCCGCCTTCGCAGGCGCAACCGGGCGGGCGGTTTTCCCTACCGCCGTCGCCTCAGGCCGCGGCCGGCGCCGGCTCGACCGGAGGCCTGGGCCGGAACGTCAAGGCGATCAGGAAGGCGCCTATGCCCATGGCCCAGGAGCCGACGTACAGCCAGCCGTACTGGCCCAAGGCGTCGTAGATCACGCCGCCCAGCAGCGGGCCGGTGGCCATGCCCAGGCTGCCGGCCATCGCCGTGCCGCCGATGACGGTGCCCATCATCCGTAGCGGGAAGTTCTCGCGCGCCAAGACGGCGTAGAGGGGCATCACCCCGGCGTAGATGAAGCCGACCAGCACGGCCACGGAGTAGAAGCCGGTCAGATTGCTGACGAAGGCGTAGCCCAAGACCGCGAAGGCCTGAAGCAGCAGGCCCGCGATCAGGATCCGCCGCGCGCCGAAGCGGTCGCCCATCAGGCCGAAGGCAATCCGCCCGCCCAGGCCGGCCAAGCCCTCGACGCTGTAGATCGAGACGGCGGCGATCATCGGAATGCCGCAGCTGACCGCATAGCTGACCGTGTGGAAGATCGGACCCGAGTGGGTGGCGCAGCAGAAGAAGTTGGTCAGCAGCAGGATGATGAACAGCGGCGAGCGAAGCACCTGCCGGACCGACGGACCGGGTTCGGGCGCTTCGGCTGACGTCGAGACGGCCGGGGCCTGACCGGCGGCGGCCAGGGCCGGCGGACGGCGGATCAGCAACGCCGTCGGGATCATCACCGCGGCCACGATCCCCGCGACGATCAGCAGCGTCGTGCGCCAGTCGTGCTGCGTGACCAGCCAGGCGACCAGGGGTGACATGGTCATCGGCGCCATGCCCATGCCCGCCGAAACGAGGGACACCGCCAGGCTGCGCTGGGTGTCGAACCAACCGGTCACGCAGGCCATCAGCGGGGCGAAGATGGCCGCCGTCGCCGTCCCGACCAGCAGGCCGAAGACGAACTGGAACTCGATCAGCGTGGTCGCCCGGCTGGCCCAGAACACGCTGAGCGCCAGCAGGACCGAGCCGATCAGCACCACAGGCCGCGGCCCGATCCGGTCCGACAGGGCGCCCCATCCCAGGCTGCCGAACGCCATGGCCAGGAAACCGACGGTCATGGCGGCGGACACCCCGGTCACCGACCAGCCGGCGTCGCGCGCGATCGGCTGCAGCAGGACCGGCAGCGAGAACATCGCGCCGATGGCGACGCAGCCCAGAAGGCCGCCCGCGGCGACGATCACCCAGCGATAGGGAAGACTAGCCATGGCCCGCTCCATCGGCGCAATTATTCAACCGATCGGTTAAATAACGCAGATCGGGACGAAGTGCAAGGACCGCGGGTTTCGGAACGGCGATGGAGGACGTACGGCCTAGTCGACCCAGTCCTTCTTGAGCGTGCGCGAGGCGCAGATCAGCAGGACCGACGACAGGATGTAGAAGCCCAGGCCCGTGTAGATGGCCCAGCGCAGCGATTCCTCGCCGAAGCGGGGCGCCAGCAGGTCGCTCATGAAGCCGAAATAGTAGAAGCCGACGGCGATGCCCAAAAGGTTGTTGATCAGCAGGAACAGGGCCGAAGCCGTGGTCCGCATGGGGGCCGGGACCAGATGCTGGACCGCCGCCGTGATCGGCCCCAGCCAGGTCAGGTTCAGCCCCGTGGGGATCAGGAAGATCAGGAAGGCCATGGTCAGGGCCGCGACGCTGTTGCCGCCTCCGCCCGGAACGACCTGCTCGATCAGCCAGCCAGAGTTCATGGCCAGGACGAAACAGGGCGCCGAGATCAGGAAGGCGATGGCGGGGACCAGCGGATAGGCGCCCTTGGACGTCTTGCCCAGACGGTCGGCGATGACCCCGCCGCCCCAGATGCCGGCGACGCCGCCGACCAGGGCGATTCCGGAATAGTACCAGGAGGTCTGCATCAGGGTCAGATCGAAGCTGCGCATGAAGAAGCTGGGCAGCCAACCCGCGACGCCGTATCCGCAGACCGACGAGGCGGCGGCGCCGAGCGCTAGCAGCCAGAAGCTGGGCTTGGGCAGGAGCGTCCCGCACACGGCGCCGAACGACGGGGCCTTGGCCGGGCCGCGACGGCGGCCGCGGCGGGAGCCGCGCCTCGACGGCCGGGGCGTCCAGACCACCGCGCTTCGGATCCTTGACCGTCAGACGCAGCAGCGGGGCGACCAGCAGCCCCAGCAGGCCGACCACGACGAAGGCGGTCTGCCAGCCGAACTTGGCGGCCAGAACGCCGCCCACCAGGGTGCCGGCGGCCGTACCGAGGGGAATGCCGAAGGCGTACGCCGCCAGCGCCCGGGCGCGCTGGGCCTTGGGGAAGTAGTCGGCGATCAGGGAGTAGGCCGGAGCCACCCCGCCCGCCTCGCCGACGCCGACGCCCATGCGGAACAGAAACAGCTGGGTGAAGCTGCCGGCCACGCCGCACAGGGCGGTGAAGCCCGACCACACCGCCAGGGCTGCGGTCATGACCCAGACCCGGCTGAACCGGTCGGCCAGCCAGGCCAGGGGGATGGCGAGGGTCGAATAGACCGACGCGAAGGCCAGGCCGCCCAGAAGGCCGAACTGGGTGTCGGACAGGCCGAAGTGAGCCTTCAGCGGCGTGGCCAGGATGCCGATGATCTGCCGGTCTAGGAAGTTCAGCATGTAGACCAGGATCAGGACCGCCAGAACGTAGAAGCGGTATCCCGAGCGGGCCGGGGCTTGCCCGGGGATGGGGGCGTCCGTGGCGGTCATGGCGTGTCCCTCGACTGGTCGTTGGACCGCGTCTGCGGCGGCCCTTGCAGCGACCCTAGCGACGCCGTTTCCCGGCGCCAGAAGAAAAAGGGCGGCGGCTCGTCGGAACCGCCGCCCCTGACCGGAAGCGATCAGGCTTCAGAAGGCCGTCAGAACTTGAATTGGACCGTCGCGGTGACCGTCTGCGGCGGACCGTAGTAGCCGATCAGCGAGTTGTTGAAGGTCGCCCCGGCGAAATTGTAGCCGCCCACGCGATACTCCTCGTCGGTCAGGTTCTTGCCGTGTAGGCCGATCGTGTAGCGGTCGGTCGGATCGGTCCAGACCACCGACAGGTCGACCAGGGTGTAGGCCTGCTGATCCAGGACCGGGTTGGGGAACTCGAACTGGCTGTAGTCGCCGCGATACGAGAGCGACGGGGTGACCGCCAGCTCGCCGCCGCCCAGGTTCCCGATCCAGGTGAAGCCCAGGTAGCCGGTCCATTCCGGCGCGTTCTGCAGCACGACCTGGTCCGAGATGTCCTCGTAGACGCCGAGCGCCAGATTGTAGCGCAGGAACTCCTCGAAGTCGGAGTGCAGGTAACCGACCGCGAAGTTGGCCGACAGGCTGTCCATGATCTGGACGCGGCCTTCGAACTCCGCGCCGTAGAAGGTCGAGGAGCCGACGTTGTCGACGAAGCTGGCGATGCCGCCGACGGCCGGAACCTGGGTCGTGACCTGCTGATCGTTGTATTCGTTGTAGAAGATCGCCGAGGCGAACGAGAAGCGGTTCAACGCGCCCTTCAGGCCGATCTCGTAGGAATCGACCGTCTCGGGGTTGTAGCCGTTGACCGTATTGGGGGTCAGGATGGCGTCGCCGCGCATGTCGAAGCCGCCCGACTTGAAGCCGCGCGAGTATGAAGCATAGGTCGTCAGGTCGTCGGTCAGGTCATAGGACAGGGCGACCTTGGGCGTGAATTGATCGAAATCCTTGGTGCGGGTGTAGTCGGTGCGCAGCAGGGTCGGAGCGCGCGGGGTCCCGCCCAGGAGCGGGCTGCGGGTGGCCCCGGCGTAGTTGGCGCGGAAGACGCTGCCGGTCTTCTCGTCCGCGGTGTAGCGCGCGCCCAGCGACAGGTGCAGGCGGTCGGTCAGGTCCAGATTGACGTCGGCGAAGGCGGCCCAGCTGGTGGTGTCCACATAGCCGGCGGTGCCGATGACCAGTCCCAGGTTGCCGGCGATGGTGTCGAACGCGCCCTCGGCATGACCATCCAGGTAGAAGACGCCCATGACGCCCTGGATTCGGTCGAAGTCGAACAGGACCTGGAACTCCTGGGTCACCTGGTCGTCGGCGTAGTAGGCCGGGATGTCCAGGGTCGGCGCCGGGGTGTTGTCGAAGTCGATGACCGTGTCGGTCTCGCCCTCGCGCCAGGCGGTGATCGACTTGAAGGTCCAGTTGTCGTTCAGGTCGACCTGGACGGTCGCCGACAAGCCCTGGTTCATCACCGAGTTGTCGTCGCCGACGCCGGCGTAGGTGTCGTAGACGCTGGCCGGAACGCCCGCGCCGGGGCCGACCCCGGCGACCTCGCGGTGGCCGTGACGGGGGTTGGAATTGTCCTCGACGCGGTCGTAGGCCAGGCGAATCGAGATATCGTCGCTCGGCTCCCATTCGGCGCTGACGCGGCCGGCCAGGACGTCCTTGTCGTAGTGTTCGGCGCCGGTGTTCAGGTTGGTCCCGTAGCCGTCCCGCTGGAAGCTGGCGATGGCGCCGCCGATGCGGAAATTGTCGGCCAGGGGCACGCTGCCCATGGCCAGCAGATCCACCTGATTATAGCTGCCGTACGAGCCGCGCAGGGTCAGCTCGGGATCCTGCGACAGACGCGACGTCACGTACTTGACCGCGCCGCCCACGGTGTTGCGGCCGTACAGCGAGCCCTGCGGACCGCGCAGCACCTCGATGCGCTGGACGTCGTAGATGTCCAGCACCGCGCCCTGCGGGCGGGCGATGTAGACGTCGTCGACGTACAGGCCGACGCCCGGCTCGAAACCCCACAGCGGATCCTGCTGGCCGATGCCGCGGATGAAGGAGATCAGGGTCGAGTTCGAGCCGCGGGCGATCTGGACCGTGGCGTTGGGCGTCTGCTGCTGCAGGGCGGTGATATCGGTCGCGCCGGTCTGCTCCAGCCGCTCGGCGCCCAGGGCCGACACCGAGATCGGCACGTCCTTCAGCGCTTCGTCCCGGCGGCGGGCCGAGACGACGATCTCGTCCAGGGCGACCGACTCGTCCTGCGTGGGAACGTCCTGGGCCAGGGCGATGGTGGACATCGCGCTCCAGGCCGCGCCGGCGAGCAAGGCGGTTTTCACGTATCTGTTCATGACGGGCCCAATCCTGATGTTTCCGGGTGAGACGCTTTTATTCAGCGTTCAATGATTTTCGCGGACCGTAATCGTTTTCGGCCCGCTGTCAAACGGCGACGCTTCTGCAGGGCGAGGGTGAAGCCAGACCTGTGGCGCCGTTGCACAGGCGGGGCCAGGCGGCCTAGCTTGCGCCCCCATGACCAAGCTCGACGCGCCCGGCTCCCGAAGCCCGACGTCCGCCCCGCCAAGCGCGGCCGGCCGCCGAAGGCCAAGGCCGCGGCGGCGGGCGACACCCGGGAATCGATCTTGGACGCGGCCGAGGACCTGTTCTCCAAACACGGCTTCTATGGGGTGACGATCCGAGAGGTGGCGCGCGAGGCGGGCGTCGATACGGCCCTCGTCCACTACTACTTCGGGGCCAAGCGCGGCCTGTTCGACGCGGTGTTCCTGCGCCGGGCCGAAGTCTGGAACAATGACCGCGTCGACGCCATCAACCGCTACGCCCGGGAGGTCGGGTCGGACGGGATGACGCTGGAGGGCTTGCTCGAGGCTTTCCTCAGACCGCCGTTCCAATGGTCGCTGAAGGGCGGGCCGGGGTGGAAGCACTATTCGGCCCTGGTCGCCCAGACCAACGCCAATCCCACCTTCGGCGGCGAGACCATGGCCCGCTATTTCGACCCGGCGATCCGGCGGCTGATCGAACTGATCAAGCAGGTGCTGCCCGGCGCCCGGGAAGTCGATCTGTACTGGGCCTACCATAATCTCTCGGGGGCCCTGACCCTGACCCTGGGCGAAACCGGCCGTCTGGACCGGCTCTCGGGCGGGCTGTGCCGTTCGGGCGACCTGGAGAGCGCCTGCGACTACATGGTGCGCTTCGCCGCCGCCGGTTTTCAGGCCGTCTGCGCGCCTGGGACGCCGGGCGCCGGACGATGAGCGTGGCGGAGCCTTCCTCGAAGACCATAAGCCTGACGCTGGACCGTGCGCTGGTGCGCGGGGTCGGGGTGGCGTTGGCCGGCGCCGTGGTCCTGGCGCTGACCGGCGCCTTCGGCATGGGCCAGGTCCCGTTGTGGTTCCGCCTCGCCTACTGGATCCCGATCATCCTGCTGGGCGCCGTGTGGGGGCATCTGTGCGGCATGGTCGTTGAGCGGTTCATCGACGCCGATCGGCGGCCGTGGCTGATGGCGGCCGCGCTGACGGCGGTGATCTCGGGGCCGCTGTCGGTGATGGTCTGGGCCATCACCACCCGCTTCTTCGACGACGATCGAGTCCTGGACCTGTCCCGGCTGCCCGACTTCCTGATGCCCGTCGCCCTGGTGACGGCGGTGTTCAGCGTCCTGAACGTCTTCCTGGGCCGCACGCCGGTCCAGACCCATGCCGCGCCCGCCGGAACGGCGCCGGCCCGCTTCCTGGACCGCCTGCCCCCCAAGCTGAGAGGCGCGGCGATCCGGGCTGTGGTCTCCGAAGACCACTACCTGCGCATCCATACCGACCGCGGTTCGGACCTGATCCTGATGCGGCTGGCCGATGCGTTGAAGGAGTTGGAGGGCCTTGAGGGCGCCCAGACCCATCGCAGTTGGTGGGTGGCCCGTGACGCCCTGCGAGACGTCGCGCGCGGCGAGGGCCGGGCGACCCTGACCCTGGACGGCGGCCTGGAGGCCCCCGTCAGCCGCCGCTACGCCCGGGCCCTGCGCGAGGCCGGCTGGTACTAACCCCGCCGTCCGGCCCAGGTCCCATGGAAAGCGACCGGCAGGGCCACGTCAGAACGCCAGGTGGCGACCGGCCCGTCCTCAAGCCGGGCGGCGTTCAGCACATGGAACTCGGTGACGCGCTCGACCAGGTTCAGCGACGGGCCGATCAGCCAGCCGTCGTCCTCCGCCTCGCCGCCGGGACGGGGCGCGAACAGCATCTCGTCGACCACATGGTCCGCGCCGAAGTCGAAGGCGCGGGTGCGGCCCGTGGACCAATCCGTAATTCCGATGCCGGTGGCGAACGGCGCTCGGGAACCTCGCCGACGTGTGGATCGAGAGCGCCGGACCGGGCCCGCCCGGCGCGGGGTCGCTGGCGCGGGGAACGTCGGCGGCGACGGCGGTGCGTTGCAGG
>NZ_JBNFOJ010000013.1:0-20737 GCF_057364705.1 Brevundimonas sp. CURTG3B2_SDJG | reverse complement strand
TGGGCCGCGGCGGCCGCTGGGCCGGGTTCCAGGGTCAGGCCGGCCAGGGGGTCGATGTCGGCCAGGCCGAAGCCCGCCTCCTCCGCGGTGTCTTCGGGCGCCAGTCGGCCCAGCCGCCGCACCATCGCCAGGCAGCGCAGCAGATCCTTGAAATGCCCCAGCCGGCCCTCGTCCGCCGCCGAATGGGCGCGGGCCAGGATTTCGGCTGCGGCCGCCTCGGGCCGCTCGACGTCGAAGTCGAAGCGCACCAGCTGGGCCGGCGTCGGCCGCTCCGGGTCGGGCGCGAAACCCTCCGGCGCTTTTTTTCGCACCGTGTTCCGATAGAAGCCGCGTCGTCGCATCTGCGAACTCAGGGTGGTCTCGTGGATGCCCAGCTCGTTAGCGATCTGCTTGCCGGTGACGGTCCGGTCGTCGCGATAGCGGGGACCGATCACGGTCTCCCAGACCTCGTTGGTGAAGGCGCTCTGCTTGCTCATCCCTCCATTGTCGGAGGGCCGCTTCCCCCGGCGGGAAGATGATGCTGAGACAAGGTGTCGGGCCAGGGATTCCAGCGGCTTGGACGCGCGCGACAGGTCGGGAATCGGAAAATGTCCGGCGCCCGGGGGAAGCGGGGGACGGAAGGTCCCTAGTGCTGGTTTTCCGGCAGGCGGACGATCAGGCCGTCCAGATCGTCGGAAACCCGGATCTGGCAGGACAGGCGGCTGTTCGGCTGGACGTTCTCGGCGAAGTCCAGCATCGACTCCTCCATGGCGGAGGCGCGGCCGGTCTCGGCCTGGAAGGCCTCGTCGACATAGACGTGGCAGGTGGCGCAGGCGCAGGCGCCGCCGCAGTCGGCGTCGATGCCGGGCACGTTGTTGCGGATCGCGCCCTCCATGACGCTGAGGCCGTTCTTGACCTCGACCGAATGCTCGGTCCCGTCGTGCTCGATATAGGTGATCTTGGCCATGTCGGAGGGCTGCTAGCACACGTTCCGGAACGCGGAAACTCGGAGGCCGACTCAGGCTGCGCGCTGACCGGCCGCGTGGACGATGTCGCGGAGACATTGCAGGTTCCAGACCACGCCAACCTGCTGGTCGGGATCGTCCGTCTGCTGTTTCAGAAGGCGGCCGCTATAGACCCCGAGGAGGCGGCTGGTCCAGTTGCTGCCTATCGCCGACCCGTCGGAACGGATGAGGGTTTCGGCGTTATCGCGATAAGCCACCACCGATGATCCAGAGGACCCGCCCGCGACGGACCCGCGGATCAAAAACCGGGGAAGGCCGTGTTGGTGGTCCGCCAACGGGGTCTCGAGCTTGCATTGGATCCATTGCGCGAAGAAGGCGAAATCCGCTTCTCCGCCCTTGTAGCCGATCGCCGTGACGGGATCCCCGGGACCGACCGTGAAGTCGTCGATGTCGTCGAGCATGGCCCCGAAACAGCGCGCCTGGGGCGGCCGGTGGAATTCGAGGGCGACGACGTCGACCTGCGAGCCCAGCGCGGGATGCTCGGTCCACAACGGCGTTCCCTCTTCATCGTACAGGGGCTCGCCGTGCACGTACCAGTCTTGCCCCAGCCTCGAAGAGGGCAGCACGATCGCGAGCTGATCCGGCGCCCGCCCGTGCCTGTCCTGAATGAAGCCCGTGTGCTGGTCGACGCCTGTCACAACGTGCCGGTTCGTGACCAAGAACCACCTGCCCCGGTCGCTGACCGCGAAACAGGTCGCCGAGTTCAGCTTCTGCCCCTTGAACTGAGGCTGGACATAGAAGGTGGTCATCGTCGCCCAGTTGATGAGAACGGGCGACGCTTCAGCCGAGGGGACGAGCGCCTCCGTCACCGATCGACCGCCACATACACCCAGGCGTCCAGGCCCGAAGCCAGTTGCACGCTGACGCGGCGGTAGTCATCCACCTCGTAGGCGTCGGCGGCCTCGAGCTCCGCCGGCGTGATCCGGAAAACCGTTCCCGCGACCCGGTCGGCCGGGTCGGTGCTGGGGCGCACGATCGGATGGCGAGTCAGGCCGCTCTCGGCGATCACCTCGGGATCGACGATCTGGACCCAGTCGGTGCGGAAGCCCGGCAGGGCGTCGGGCGTCCCGTCGAGCCGGCGGCCGAAGTTGGCGTGCTGGACAGCCGGATCCTGGAGCGTCCCGTAGGAGAACAGCAGGACCTCGGCCGCGTCCGTCACGTCAGGCCGCCGCCGGGGTCTTCTTGCGCGAGGGAGAGACCATCAGCTTCTTGGTCTCGGCGATCGCCTTGGCCGGGTTCAGGCCCTTCGGGCACACCTGGGCGCAGTTCATGATGGTGTGGCAGCGGTAGAGCTTGAACGGGTCTTCCAGGTCGTCCAGGCGCTTGTCCGTGGCGTCGTCCCTGGAGTCGGCGATCCAGCGGTAGGACTGCAGCAGGGCCGCCGGCCCCAGGTACTCGGTCTGGTTCCACCAGTAGCTGGGGCAGGAGGTCGAGCAGCAGGCGCACAGGATGCACTCGTACAGGCCGTCCAGCTTGGCGCGCTCCTCGGGCGACTGCAGCCGCTCCTTCTCCGGGTCCGGAGTATCGGACTGCAGCCAGGGCTGGATGGAGTCGTACTGGGCGTAGAACAGGCTGAGGTCCGTCACCAGGTCCTTGACCACCGGCTGGTGGGGCAAGGGCGCGATGGCGATGGTCGAGGACGCGCACTCGTCCATGCCCTTGGTGCAGGCCAGCGCGTTGCGGCCGTCGATGTTCATCGAGCACGAGCCGCAGATGCCCTCGCGGCACGAGCGCCGGAAGGTCAGGGTCGGGTCGATCTCGTTCTTGATGTGGATCAGGGCGTCCAGCAGCATCGGCCCGTGCGCGTCGGCCGATACCTCGTAGACGTCCCAGCGCGGGTCGGCGTCGACCTCGGGGTCGTAGCGATAGACCTTGTAGGTCTTGACGTTCTTGGCGCCGGCCGGGGCCTTGTGGACCTTGCCGGAGGTGGGCTTGGAGCCGCGGGGGAGGGTGAGCTGGACCATGATCAGTAAACCCGCGCCTTGGGCTCGATGTACGCGACCTCGTCGGACATCGTGTATTTGTGGACCGGACGGTAGTCGATCTTCACCTGGTCGCCCGGGGTCTTCCAGGCCAGGGTGTGCTTCATCCAGTTCACGTCGTCGCGGTCCGGGAAGTCCTCGCGGGCATGGGCGCCGCGGCTCTCGGTGCGGTTCAGCGCGCCCTCGATGGTGACCAGCGCCTGGTCGATCAGATTGTCGTACTCCAGCGTCTCGACCAGGTCGGTGTTCCAGATCAGGCCGCGGTCGGTGGTCTTGATGTCCGCGCCCTGAGCGTGGATGGCGCGCAGCTTGGCGACGCCCTCCTCCAGGGTCTTGCCGGTGCGGAACACCGCCGCGTCCGACTGCATGGCCCTTTGCATCTCCACCCGCAGCTTGGCCGTCGGGGTCGAGCCGTTGGCGTTCCGGAAGCGATCCAGACGGGCCAGGTGGCCGTCGGTCGTGGCGGCCGGGGCGTCCGGGACCTTGGCGGCTTTGTCGACGATCTCGCCGGCGCGCAGGCCCGCGGCGCGGCCGAACACCACCAAGTCGGTCAGGGAGTTCGAACCCAGGCGATTGGCGCCGTGCACCGAAACGCAGGCCGCCTCGCCCACGGCCATCAGGCCGGGCACGACCGAGTCCGGGTTCCCGTCGCGCAAGGTCAGAACCTCGCCGTGATAGTTCGTGGGGATGCCGCCCATGTTGTAGTGGACGGTCGGCAGGACCGGGATCGGCGCCTTGGTGACGTCGACGCCGGCGAAGATCTTGGCCGACTCCGAGATGCCCGGCAGGCGCTCGTGCAGGATGGCCGGGTCCAGGTGGTCCAGGTGCAGGAAGATGTGGTCCTTGTTCGGACCGACGCCGCGCCCCTCGCGGATCTCGATGGTCATGGAGCGGCTGACCATGTCGCGGGGGGCGAGGTCCTTCACGGTCGGCGCATAGCGCTCCATGAAGCGCTCGCCTTCCGAGTTGGTCAGGTAGCCGCCTTCGCCGCGCGCGCCCTCGGTGATCAGGCAGCCGGCGCCGTAGATGCCGGTCGGGTGGAACTGGACGAACTCCATGTCCTGCAGCGGCAGGCCGGCGCGCAGCACCATGGCGTTGCCATCGCCGGTGCAGGTGTGGGCCGAGGTGGCCGAGAAGTAGGCGCGGCCGTAGCCGCCGGTGGCCAGGATGACCAGCTTGGCGCGGAAGCGGTGCAGGGTTCCGTCGTCCAGCTTGAGCGCGGTCAGGCCGGTGCAGGCGCCGTCCTGCATGATCAGGTCGAGGCCGAAATACTCAATGAAGAACTCGACCTCGCGACGGACCGACTGGCCGTACAGAGTATGCAGGATGGCGTGGCCGGTGCGGTCGGCGGCGGCGCAGGTGCGCTGCACCGGGCCCTCGCCGAAGTTCCGGGTCATGCCGCCGAAGGCGCGCTGGTAGATCGTGCCCGCGTCGGTGCGCGAGAAGGGCACGCCCCAGTGCTCCAACTCGTAGACGGCCTTGGGCGCGTTGCGGACCAGGTATTCGATGGCGTCCTGGTCGCCCAGCCAGTCCGACCCCTTGACGGTGTCGTACATGTGCCACTGCCAGTGGTCCTCGCCCATGTTGCCCAGCGAGGCGGAGATGCCGCCCTGGGCCGCGACGGTGTGCGAACGGGTCGGGAAGACCTTGGTGACGCAGGCGACCTTCAGCCCCTGCTGGGCGGCGCCGAGCGCGGCGCGCAGGCCCGAGCCGCCCGCGCCCAGGACGACGACGTCATATTCGTGATCGACGAATTCGTAAGCGGCCACCGATCAGGCTCCGAAACCGGCCGGAAGCGGGGCCGAGCCCAGCGCCAGGCGCACGATGAAGAAGACGCCGGCCGCCGCCAGCAGAAGGCACAGCGCGCCGATGAAGACCAGCAGGGCCGTGCGCGACGACGGCTTGTGGATGTAGTCGTCGACGATGACCTTCAGGCCCATGTTCATGTGCCAGACGCTGACCAGGAGGGTGAGCCCCAGCAGGACGGCGTTGACCGGGCCGCGGAACCAGTCGGCGGCGCCGTCGTATCCGGAGCCGGAGAGCGTCCAGGCGCTCCACAGACCCCACAGGGCCAGCGGGATCAGGGTCAGGGAGGACAGGCGCTCGGCCTTCCACTCGCCGGCGCCGTGGCGCTCGGAGACCTTCACGTTCTTCACGAAGCGGACGGGCTTGCTCACAGGACCACCTTTCCGCTGGCGAACAGAACGGCCCAGAAGCCGACGGCGATGACGACGGCGGCGACGATGCTGGCCCAGGTCAGCTGGTCGGCGGCCTTGGGCGACAGGCCCGAGCCGGCGTCCCAGATCAGGTGCCGTACGCCCGAGGTCAGGTGGTAGGCGGCGGCGCAGGTGAGCCCGAACCAGACCAGCAGCCCCAGCGGCGAGCCCATGACGCCGGCGTAGGCCGCATAGGCCTCGGGGCCGAAGGCGGCGGCGGCCAGCCAGGCGGCGACGAACAGCGCGCCGACCGACAGGGCTCCCGCCGCGACGCGGTTCAGGATCGACCCGGTCATGGTGATGTGGAAGCGCCAGACCTGGAGATGGGGCGAAAGCGGGCGGACGCGGCCGTTGGGCTGCTTCACGAACCGGCCGGTCTGATCGGTCGCCGGATCGTTGGAGGCGTCGCCCGGCAAGGGAGAGCTCGTCATAATGCGAATGGTTCTCAAAAACCCGAAGGAAATCAGGCGCTCGAAATCGGTGATCTGGCTTTAGTCAGCACGGGCGGGGGGGTCAACGCGGCCAAGGTCGATGAGGCGATTCCGTTCGTCCTCGGGCGGCGTGAGCACCGATCACGCCGGAATCACGAATTCGTCTGTGACCTGCATGCACTAGCCGAGCGCGCGTGCTCGCGGCAGCCTTCCTTTCATGTCGGGGTTCATCGTCGCCGCCTTCGCGGGCCTGCTGGCGCAGCAGGCCGCGCCGCATCCGTCCACGCTGCGTCTGTACGAGGCGCCGGCGATCCGGCCGTTCGAGCCGCCGTCCGACTTCGGGCGGGAGGCGGCCCAGGGGGACGGGGAGACCGAGACGCATCGCCGGCCGATCGAGGCGCCCGTCACCGTCGACGCCTATGCGCGGTCCTACGAGTTCTCGCCGGACGACACCGAAGCGGCCTACGACCAGGGCGTCGCCTCCGCGGAGATCCGCGTCGACCAGACCGCGGGTGCGCTGGACGGGATCTGGCGGGTCGCAGACGCGCGGGGTCAGGCGCTGTTCGGCCTGGCGCTCAGCGACCGGGGCGGGCTGGTGGAGGGTGGCTGGCGCGGCGAGGCCGGCGCCGGTGCGGCCACGGCGGACGGCCACACGCTGACCCTGGAGGGAATGGGCGTCCTGAGGCTGGAAGCGTCGGGCGCCGGTTGGCGCGGCATGCTGACGGCGGGGGGCCGCGAACGGGCGGTGACGGTCAGCCGGCCTGACTGACGCGGGCGCGGGACACTTCGGCCTGGAGAGCATTCCCATAGGGTATGGCCTGACCCCGGCCCCAGATCGGATCCGGCCAAAGGCCGTCGTCGTGACGGCGGCCGACGACATGCACGTGAAGCTGGGCGGTGACGTTGCCGAGGGCCGCGACGTTCAGCTTCTGCACCGGCCGGAAGGCCGCCTCCCCCAGCGCCCGCACGACGTCCCCGGCGCGCACGACCTCCTCCACCAGAAGGGCGCGCTCGGCCTGGGACAGGTCCTCGATCTCGTGCAGCCCTTCCCGGCGGGGAATGAGGATCAGCCAGGGGAACGGGCGTCGTCCTGCAGGCGGACCTGGCACAGGTCCCAGTCGCAGACGACGACGGAGCCGGCGTCGAAGGCGGGGTCGGCTTTGAAGGTCGAGGCCATGACGCCTCGGTCGCGCGATGCGGCCGAAGCGTCAAGCGGCGCCGTTTCAGCCCAGGCCGTAGACCACGCAGGCGCGATCGGTCAGCTCGCGCAAGGGCGGCTGCAACGCTAGGCGCGCCGCCTCGATCTGGGCCTCGGTGGGGCCGGCGCCTTCCGCGGCCGGCGGAGGAGGGGGCGCGGGCGCGATCATGTAGCTGGCCCGGGCCGAGAACGAATCCTCGACGGTGGTCGCCTGCTCCTCGCCGCCGCCGTACGACGGCCAGCCGGCCAGGACGTCGGTCTCGCAGGCCCGGCCGGTGGGGTCGATGACGCGAACGCCGCCGAGGGTGGTTCCGGCGTTGGAGGCCGCCTCGCGCGCGCGCCGCGCCGCGTCCTTGACCGCCTCGCCCTGGAGCCAGGTCTTCATGGCGTTCTCGGGGTCGAGGCTGAAGGAGACGTTGCCGACCGCCGTCGGCTGCGAGGCGGTGACGGTGGCGTAAACGCGCTCCAGAACCGAGATGTCGCGGATGGTGATCGAGACGGCGGCGTCGGCCTGGTAGCGTTCGATGCGGTCGGCGCGGACGTTGTCGCGCAGGACGCCGTTCTCGTCGCGGTACTGGTCGTAGAGGGGCCGGGTGGTGATGCTGGTCTCGACGCGGACCTTATCGACGCCATAGGCGGCCAGCGCCTGGCTGAGAGCGCGGACCTGGTCGGCGGCCTTGCGCGACGCCTCGGCGGCGCTGCGGTCGATGGACTGGAAGCTGGCCCCGAAAGCGGCCCGGTTGGCGGGGACTTCGGTCCGGACGTAGCCGACCGAGGCGATCACCGGATCGCGCATCCACCAAGGCGCGGGCACGTAGCGCTCGCCGACAACGGCGGGTGGGGTCTGGGCCGCGGCGACCGACGGAAGGGCGGCGGCGGCGATCAGGAGAACGGCGGTCAAACGGCGCATCGGGAAACTCCTTTGAGGACTTCCGAAGCCTGGGCGTATCGCCGGTCGCCGTAAAGCACCGGCAGGGTTTCGTCAGGATGGGGCGGGACTATGGCGACGATAGATATTATCGATCGTGATTAGCGTTTTCCAATCATTGACTTTGTGCACTGCACGCGGCATTTCGCGGTCGCGGCGCCGCTCCCTCGGCGCTTCCAAGTTCCCAACTCTGGACCCACCAAGGAGAACAGCGATGCTGGGCGTCGGTCAAAAACTGCCGGAATTCAAGATCATCGGCGTGAAGCCGGGCTTCAACAGCCACGAAGAGAACGGCGTGTCGGCGTTCGAGCCGATCACCAATGAGAGCTTCGAGGGCAAGTGGAAGGTGATCTTCTTCTACCCGAAGGACTTCACCTTCGTGTGCCCGACCGAGATCGCCGAGTTCGCGCGCCTGGGCAAGGACTTCGAGGACCGCGACACGGTGGTCCTGGGCGGATCGACCGACAACGAGTTCGTCAAGCTGGCCTGGCGCCGGGACCACGCCGACCTGTCGAAGCTGCCGATCTGGCAGTTCGCCGACAACGGCGGCAAGTTCGCCCGTGAACTGGGCGTTCTGAACGAGGAAGAAGGCGTCGCGCTCCGCGCCACCTTCGTGGTCGACCCGCACAACGTCGTGCAGCACGTCTATGTCACCAACCTGAACGTCGGCCGCGCGCCGGCGGACACGCTGCGCGTCGTCGACGCCCTGCAGACCGATGAGCTGTGCGCCTGCAACCGCCCGGTGGGCGGCGAGACGCTCGCCGCCTAAGGGCGGCCGACGGGGCTTGCGGAAGGCGGCGGTGTTCGCGCCGCCGCCTTTTCGCTGCTCGCTTAATTTTTGGGCGCTATCGGCCGCGACGCGGTCGCGGCCTGCTTGAGCGCAGACGCCGTGCGCCTATTTCCTTTACGCACAGATCGGGCTCAAGCAGCGAGCGGTCGCGCCGCGAGCGATAGCCCACCAGGAGCTAGACATGTCGATCGACGCGCTGCGCGAGCTCATTCCCGCCTATGGCAAGGACATCTCGCTGAATCTGTCTTCGCTGGCGTCCGAGACGGTGCTGAACGACCAGCAGAAATGGGGCTGTTTCGTCGCCTCGGCGCACGCCATCGGCGTCGGTCCCGTGGTGAAGGCGATCGAGGCTCAGGCCGCCGCGATCCTGACGCCCGAGGCGATGAACGCGGCCAAGGCCGCGGCCGCCATCATGGGCATGAACAACATCTACTACCGGTCGCTGCACCTGATGAAGAACCAGGAGTACACCTCCATCCCGGCCAAGCTGCGGATGAACGTGATCGGCAATCCGGGCGTCGAGAAGATGGATTTCGAGCTGTGGTCGACGGCGGTGTCGGCGATCAACGGCTGCGGCGCCTGCCTGGACGCCCACGAGGGCGAGCTGCGCAAGCATGGGGTGCCGGCCCTGCAGGTGCAGACGGCCCTGCGCATCGGCGCGGTGGTCCATGCGGCGAGCCGGATCGTCGCTTCGGAAACGGCGCTGGCGATCTAGGGTCAATCGACATTCAAACCCGTCATTCCCGGCCCTGTGCCGGGAATCCATGAACACGAAAGGCGGAGGTCGAGACCTCCAGGGCGCCAGTCGCGATCATGGATGGCCGGGACAAGCCCGCCCATGACGGAAAGCAAGGGTTCGAGAGGCGAAGGCTATCGACTGAATGTCGATTGAACCTAGGCCGGCGCCCCCGCCCGAGGCGCGGCCCAGTCGGTTTCCTTCAGGGCGGCGGCGTAGGTCCGGCTGACCGGCGCCGCCGATCCGTCGGCCAGTCTCAGTTCGCCTCGCCCGCCTTTCCAGCAGGCGGTCTCCACGGCCGAGCGGGCCACCCACCAGGAGCGGTGCGTGCGGAAGCCGTCCGCGCCGGCCAGGGCGCCCAGGGCGTCCCCGAACCGCATCAACACCAGGTCCGACCCGGCGTCGGTGCGGATGCGCAGGTAGTGGTCCTCGGCCTCGACGGCGATGAGGCGGGCCCTGGCCAGCCGCGGCGGCAGCTTGGCCCGGATCGCGTGGGGCGCGACGCCGTCCGGGGGCGCGGCCTTGGGCGCCGCCGCGAACGCCGACCCGCACCAGCCAGGCCAGGCCGACGATGGCGACGTTGACGGTCAGGACGCTGGGCATGGTCGAGAGGATCTTCTCGGGCCTGAAGGCGACGCTCCACAGCAGGGTGGGCAGGCAGGCGACCCACAGCGAAATCGGCGGGGTCATGGCCGCCAACTGGGCCAGGACGAACAGGACGGGCGGCCCGGAAGGCGGGCGGCGACCCAGGGCTCGATAAGGGCGGCGATGGCCCGCCCCCGATCAGGGCGAACTGCCAATAGAGATAGCGGTGAAGCGTCGGCACGCCCTCGCTGTCGTAGGCCGAGATGGCCGCCAGGAAGAGGCCGAAGAGCGACAGTCCGAAGATCTCGACCGCGCCGGACCGGCCCAGCCGCACCCGCCCCAGGCTTCGTTTCAGTTCGACCGCCGACACGCGCGCTCCGTTCACGAAACGGGCCGCCCCGTTCACGAAACGGAAGCTGCACGGTGCGGCGGGACGGTTCAAGCGGGCCGTCGCTTTTCCGTGAGGTTCGACGATGCGACGCGTGGTCACGACGGCCGGCTTCGGCCTGATGCTTCTGCTCTGCCTGACGACGGCGCTGTTCAGCGCCCGCTTCCTATTTCCCGATCCGGTCCTGGCCGACAGCATGGCGCCGCACCTGGAGGCCCGACCTTTCATCTTCCTGACGCACGTCGTCGGCGGGGTCACGGCCCTGGCGCTCGGATCCCTCCAGCTTGTCACCTGGCGCGGCCCCCGGCGGACCTGGCACAGGGTCGCGGGCCGGGTCTACGTCTTCGCCTGCCTGCTTGGCGCCGTGGCGGGTTTCGGCCTCGCCGCGACCACGCCGGCGGGGGCCGGTGGCGGGCGCGGGGTTCGGCCTGCTGGCGGCGGCCTGGTTCGGGACCACGACGCTGGCGTGGCGCAAAGCGGTCGCGGGCGAATTCGCCAGCACCGCCGGTGGATGATCCGCAGCCTGTCGCTGACTTTCGCGGCGGTGACGCTGCGGATCATGATCCCGCTCTCGCCGCTGACGGGCGTGGACTTCCCGACGGCCTACCAGGCCATCGCCTTCCTGTGCTGGGTCCCCAACCTGCTCGCGATCGAGCTGTGGCTCAGGCTGCAGGGGTGGGAGGCTACGCCTCCGGCGCCTCGGGCCCGTAATGGATATACCGGGTGAAGCGGCTGAACTGGTCCTGCATGACCGCGTCGACGCCGTCGGCGTAGGCGCCCAGGCCACGCCCGCGGACGACGTAGGTCATCACGACGTCCCAGCCGGCGCCGCCTGCGCCGCCGGTCCAGCCGATGCTCCAGTCAGCCCGGTCGGCCTTGCCCTTGAGCGGCCCAAGAGCGGCGTCGATCAGCACCCCGGTCTCCGGATCGTATTCGTAGACGCTGCCGTGCTCGAAGGTCGACCCGTCGGGCATGGCCTCGCAGAAGCAGGTCCCGGGATCGAGCGAGAGATGCAGATTGTGGGAATCGCCGCTGTAGGTGTGGGCGGGATTCCACCAGCTCCCGATGTCCTCGAGCGCGGCGACCAGGTCTTCCTGCGTGGTCTCCACGGTCGTGACGTAGCGCAGGACGAAGTGGTCGGCGCTGCGTTCGACGACCTCGGCCGCGACGGGGCCGGCGGCCGTCAGGGCGATCGCGGCGACGGCGCCGGCGAGCAGGGATTTGAACATGGTCGGTCCTCCCGGCGTCATGGGGCGACGAACGACGTTCGGCGTCAAGCCCCGCCTTCGATCCGGGCCCGCTCAGGCCGGTTGGAAGGTCAGCGGGGCGCCCCAGAACTGGCTGACCAGTTCCGACTGCGGGCCCGGCTTGCCGCTGGTCAGGAAGTCGCGCCGGCCGGAGCCGCCGAGCGCGTATTCGGGATGGCGTTCGAAATAGCGCTCCAGGGCGTCGGCGACGGCGGAAGGCTGGTGGATCAGGGCCGTGCCGGGCGGCAGGGCCGCGGCGAAGACCTCGGCGACGATCTCGTAGTGGGTGCAGCCCAGGATGGCCTTGTCGGGATGGCGGCCGATCCGGCGGCGCAGGGCGTCGACGTGATCCCTGACCACGACCTCCAGCTCCTCGGCCGGGGCGCCGAGCTCGATCAGCCCGGCCAGGCCGGGACAGGGCTCGGAGAAGACCGCCAGGTCCTCGCGGCGCTTGTCGATCTCGATCTCGTAGACCCGGCTCATGGCCGTGGCCGCCGTGCAGAAGACGCCGGTGATGTCGATGGCCTCGACCTTGTCCCCGCGTCGCTCGGCCTCGTAGGTCCAGGGCAGGCCGGTGGCGGCCTCGATGGTCGGGACGATGATGCCCAGCACATTGACCGGGCGGCCGTGCCGCTCGCGGGCCTCGGGCACCCAGGTCTGCTGGAGGCGGCGAAGCGCGATGGCGGAAGCGGTGTTGCAGGCCAGGACGATGACGTTGGCCCCGGCCTGGAACAGCCTTTCGCAGCCGGCCCGGGTCAAGTCGACGATCTCCTCGCCGCCGCGGCCGCCATAGGGGGCGTTGGCCTGGTCGGCCAGATAGACGAAGTCCCGCTCGGGGAACCGTCGGGTCAGTTCGCGGTGGACCGTCAGCCCGCCGACACCGGAGTCGAATACGCCAATCGCCATGGGCGGGGCTTTAGACGGCGCGCCCTCCGACGTCCATGGCCGAAGATTACAGCCCTGTCATGTGACGCCGGGCGGACGAGGGCCTAGGTTCCCCGGAACGATGGGCGCAGATGGAGTTTCCCCGTGCACAGACGACACCTTCTCATTGCTGGAGGCAGCTTCATGGCGCTCTCGGGCGTGGCCTCGACGGGCCTGGCGATGACCGGCGGCGCGGCGCGTCCGCCGCCACCCTGGCCGAGGACGCGCGCGTCGCCCGCGCCGTCCTGCCGGTGCAGACGCCCCGTGCGGAGCTGCTGCAGCCCTGGACGGCCGTACGGCGCGTGCCCCCGTGGGATAAGGTGACGGCCGCCAAGCTGCGTGAGGCCCTGATCGAGGGCATCGAACTGCAGCGCGCCGACTACAACGCCATCGCCAACAACCCCGAGGCGCCGACCTTCGCCAACACCTTGGTCGCCATGCAGATGGCGGGCGAGCCGCTGGACCTGGCCGGTTCGATCTACGGGGTGATGACCTCCAACATCGGCTCGGACGACTACAACGCCGTCGACACGGAAGTGTCGCCCCTGCTGTCGGCTGCGTCCGACGAGATCAGCTTCAACGAGAAGCTGTTCCAGCGCGTGAAGACCGTCGCCGACAACGCCGACGCCATGGGCCTGGACGCCCAGCAGAAGCGGATCGCCGTGCGCAGCCGCGACAGCTTCATCCGTTCGGGCGCGGCGCTGGACGCCGCCGGCAAGGCCGAGCTGGGCCGGATCAACACCGCGCTCGCCAACGCCTTCACCGCCTTCAGCCAGAAGGTGGTCAACGACGAGAAGACCTGGACGGTCATTCCGACCGAGGCGGGCATGGCCGGCATGCCGGCGTCCAACAAGGCCGCCGCCGCCGCGGCCGCCCGATCGCGCAATCTGCAGGGCTGGGTGATCGTCAACACCCGCTCGAGCGTGGACCCGTTCCTGACCTTCGCCGACGACCGGGACCTGCGCGAACAGGTGTGGCGCAAGTTCGTCAACCGGGGCGACAACGGCGACGCCAACGACACCAATGCGACCATCGCCGAGATCGTGGCCCTGCGTCAGCAGCGGGCCCGCCTGCTGGGCTACAACAACCACGCCGAACTGCGGATGCAGGACACCATGGCCAAGACCCCGGCCGCGGCGTTCGATCTGATGAACCGCGTCTGGGCGCCGGCCAAGGCCCGGGTGGCCGAGGAGGTCGCCGACATGCGCGCGATCGCCGGCCACGACATCGAGCCGTGGGACTATCTGTACTACGCCGAGAAGGTCCGGAAGCAGAAGTACGACCTGGATCAGAACGAGCTGAAGCCGTACTTCGAGCTGAACAACGTCCGCGCCGGCTCGTTCGAGATGGCGCGTCGGCTGTACGGCTTCACCTTCGACAAGCTGGCCGAAGGGACCGTGCCGGTCTGGCATCCGGACGTGGTGGTCTACGAGGTCAAGGACGCGGGGCGTCCGATCGGGCTCTACTATGCCGACGACTACGCCGGCCGGGCAAGCGCTCGGGCGCCTGGATGACGACCTACCGATCGCATTCGACATTCGACGGACCGAAGAACACGCTCGGCTCGAACAACAACAATTTCATCAAGGCGGAGGGCGGCGAGCCGATCCTGATCTCTCTGGACGACGCGGAGACCCTGTTCCACGAGTTCGGCCACACCCTGCACGCCTATTCGTCGACGGTGGTCTACCCGGCCCTGGGCGGCACCCCGCGGGACTTCGTGGAGTATCCGTCCCAGGTGCACGAACACTGGGTGCTGACCCGTCCGATCCTGGACGGCTATCTGAAGCACGCGGTGACCGGACAATCGATGCCGCAGGCCCTGATCGACAAGGTCGAGGCGGCGGCCACGTTCAACCAGGGCTATGCGACGGTCAGCTATCTGTCGTCGGCGCTGGTCGACATGGACCTGCATACCCAGGCGACGCCGCCGACCGACATCGACGCTTTCGAGAAGGCGTCGCTGGAGCGGTACGGCATGCCCAAGGAGATCGTGATGCGGCACCGCCTGCCGCAGTTCAATCACCTGTTCACCTCGGACGCCTATTCAGCCGGCTATTACTCGTACCTGTGGTCCGAGACGATGGACGCCGACACCTGGGCTTATTTCGAAGAGTCGGGCGACGTGTTCAACCCGGATATCGCGCGCCGCTTCAAGGAGATCATGTTGGCCCCAGGCAACACCGTGGACCGCGCCGAGGCCTATCGCGCCTTCCGCGGTCGTGATCCGGACGTCCGGGCGCTGCTGAAGGTGCGCGGCTTCCCGACGTCCTAGACGCGCGGCGCTCGAAGAGGCTCAATGACCCCTTCGAACGGCCGCCGACGATTGAAAGACGAGGGCCGGCGGATGCGAATCCGCCGGCCTTCCCTTGCCCGTAACCGGATCACGCCAGCCAGGCGGGCGAGACCATGGCCTGGAGGCCGTCGCGACGGCGAGCCCGGGCGTAGTCGTCCTGACGGGACTGCGGCAGTTGGCGAACGGCTTCACGCTGGATCTGTCGGACGCAGACCGCGCTGGGGGTCCTGCGCGACGCCGTCGTGCAGGCTTCACGGGCGGCGGCGGCCACCCGAGCGTCGAACGCCGCCGCGCCGGCGGGCGTCGACAGGTCCAGGCCATCCGGAGAGACGCGGATGCTGTCCTGGGCCGCGGCCGAGCCGGCGGTCAGAAGCGTGAAGGCGGCGAGGGAAATCAGGGTTCTGGTCATCGGAACATCTCCAGTCGCGGGAGTGGCGACGACAAGCCAATGATAGGCATAGGTGACGTCCGCCAGACGGCGACCGTGATGATTCCGTGACTTCAGGGTGAGAATGGCAAAGCCAACAACAAGGTAAGCTTATGTCGAGGCACGGGAGCCGCCCGGCAGGGACGCGGACGGCTCCCGTCCGCTCGCTCAGACCGTAAGGGGCGTACGGCTGAGGGCGTAGTCGGCCCGCACGGCCTCGGGCAGCGCACGGACCGCTTCGGACTGGACGGCGGCGCGGCAAAGCGCCCGGTCGCTGACGTTGCTGCCCGTGCGCCGGCTGTCGCGGCATATCTTGCGCGCGGCGGCCTCGATCCGGGCGTCGAACGCGGCGGCGCCGGCCGCGGTCGTCAAATCCAGGTCGCTCCAGGCGATCCGGGCCTCCTGGGCGGAGGCGGATCCGGCGGCGGCGAGAACGAGGGCGGCGGTCAGAGAAGCGAGAATCTTCATGGCGGTCTCCTGGGAACGCTTTGGTCGCTCGGGGGCGGCGACGAGGCGGGAGATGCGCCCGGGCTGTTTCAACAGCGTGAGGGTTCGGCGGCGAAATCGAGACCCTGGATTAATTCGCCGACACGTGAGCGGCGATCACCCGCTGTTTCGCAGCCCGGCGGCCACCCCGTTCAGCGCCAGGAGAATGCCTTCCCGGACGCGGGGATCGTCGTCGCCGGCCCGGCGGCGGCGGATCAACTCGACCTGGACGTGGTTCAGGGGCTCCACATAGGGCATGCGCAACCGGATCAGCCGGTCCAGCTCGGGCTGTCCCCCCAGAAGGGCGTCCTGGTCGGTGATCGCCAGCACCGCCGCCTCGGTCCGGTCCCACTCGGCCAGGATGGCGGCGAAGATCCGATCCGCCAGGGCCCTGTCGGGGACCAGGCCGGCGTAGCGGCGGGCGATGGTCATGTCGGCCTTGGCCATGACCATCTCCATGTTCTGCACCAGGGTGCGGAAGAAGGGCCAGTCGCGGTGCATGGCCCGCAGCTCCTCGACCTCCAGGCCGGCCACGGCCGAGCCGAAGCCGAACCAGCCGGGCAGCATGACGCGGCTTTGGCTCCAGCTGAACACCCAGGGGATGGCGCGCAGGTCCTCGATGGCGGTCGAGGCGGTGCGCGACGCCGGCCGGGAGCCGATCTTCAGGTCGGCGATCTCGGCGATCGGGGTCGCGGCGCGGAAATAGTCGACGAAGCCGTCCGTGTCGTAGACCAGCGCCCGGTAGGCGGCCATCGAGGCTTTCGACAGCCGGTCCATGGTCGGTCCGTGCCGCGCCGTCAGCTCGGCGTCCGGCGGCGGGGCCAGGGAGGCCAGGAGGACGCCGCTGGTCAGGGCGTCCAGGTTCCGGCGCGCGACTTCGGGCTCGCCGTACTTGTTGGCGATGACCTCGCCCTGCTCGGTGACGCGGATGCGGCCCTGGACCGTGCCCTGCGGCTGGCCCAGGACGGCGGCGAAGCTGGAGCCGCCGTCCCCGGCCCACGGCCCCGCCCCGGCCGTGGAACAGCTGAAGCCTGAGCCCGGCGGCGTCGGTGACCTGAAGCAGGGCCCGCGAGGCCTGGTGGAGCTCCCAGGTGGAGGTCAGGTAGGAGCCGTCCTTGTTGGAGTCGGAATAGCCGATCATCACCTCCTGGACCCCGCGCGCCCGGGCGACCGCGCGGGCGGAGGGCTCGGCCAGCAGGCGCTCCAGGGTCGGCCGGGACGCCCGCAGGTCGCCGATGGTCTCGAACAGGGGCGCGGCCTGGATCGGGCAGGCCTCAGGCTGTTCGGGCC
Source organism: Brevundimonas sp. CURTG3B2_SDJG (assembly GCF_057364705.1). Taxonomy (NCBI): domain Bacteria; kingdom Pseudomonadati; phylum Pseudomonadota; class Alphaproteobacteria; order Caulobacterales; family Caulobacteraceae; genus Brevundimonas; species Brevundimonas sp. CURTG3B2_SDJG. The sequence continues at coordinate 3,809 of NZ_JBNFOJ010000013.1, read as the reverse complement.
GGTAGAGACCGACTTCCTTCATCAGCAGATAGACTTCCAGAAGGTCGGAGGCCGCGTCGGTCTTGGAGACGATGTGGGTGCGGATCGCCTGGGAACCGAACAGCGCGAGCGTCCGGGCCGCGGCCTGCAGGATGGCGCGTTCCTTCAGCGTCTCCTCGGCATAGGTCTCGAAGGGGTTGAACAGCAGGCGGCCCGAGGCGAGTTCGCTGGAAAGCAAGGACAGCCGGCGCTCCTCGTCCAGGGCCGCGTAGTCCGCACAGACGCCGGCGACGCGCAGCAGGTCGGCGACGACGCGCTCGTGCACGTCCGCGTTCTGCCTCAGGTCCAGCGTGGCCATGTGGAAGCCGAATACGTCGGCGGCGGTGATCAGCCGAGCGAGACGGTCGTCGGCGAAGACGCCGCGTGATGGGCCGACAGGCTGTCCTGGATGACGCGCAAGTCCTCGCGGAAGGCGTCGGGGCCGTCGTAGGGCGAGGCCGCGAACTGGGCCGCGAGCGGGGCGGGCTGGCCGGTGAGCAGGGGGTGGGTCGCCGCGAGCCGGGCGTAGACGTGGCTCAGCACCCGGCGGTAGGGCTCGTCGGCGCGATGCGGCGAGACGTCTCCGGAAGCCTCGGCCAGGGCGGCGAGCCTGGGCGAGACCTCGGCCAGGGAGGCCGACAGGCTGAGCTCGGCGCCCAGGGCGTTCACCTCCTCCAGATAGAAGCGCAGGACCGCGCGGGCCTGGCTGCGGAAGGCGGCGCTCAGCACCTCGCCGTCGACGTTGGGATTGCCGTCGCGGTCGCCGCCGACCCAGGTGCCGATGCGGATGAAGGGCTCCAGGTCCGGCGCGTCCAGACGCCTGCGCCAGTCGGCCAGCTGGGCCGGAACGACGTGCAGGAAGACCCGCTCCAGGAAGGAGACGACGGTATCGATCTCGTCCTGCACCTTCAGACCGGTCTGGCGGGCCAGGCGCGTGGCCCACAGGATGGTGGTCTGGCGGCGCAGGGCGGCGTTGCGGGCGTCCAGATCGCAGGCCGCGCCGTTCTGGTCGCATACGTCCAGCAGATCCGAGACGGCGGCGATCCGGTCGATGACGCTCTTGCGCCGCACCTCGGACGGGTGGGCGGTCAGGACCGGCGAGATCAGGGCGCCGGCCAGCAGATCCCGGGCCTCGGCGTGGGACCGTCCGGCGGCGGCGAGCCGCTGCAACGCGCCTTCGGGGGTGTCGGGGCGCGCCTCCTGACCGGTCTGGGCCAGGATCGTCTGGCTCTGCGCCCGGCGCTTGCCGGCGCGGTCCTCGGCGACGTTGGCCAGCAGGGAGAAGACCGCGAAGCCGTGGGCCAGGCCGACCGCCTGATCCAGGCTGAGCTCGCCTAGCAGGGTCTCCAGACGTTCGGCGTCGACGGAGCCGGCGTCGCGGTGCCAGGCGACCGAGACCCGCCGCACGGCTTCGATGCGGTCATAGAGCTCGCGGCCGCCTTCGTCGCGAATGACCTCGCCCAACAGGCCGCCCAGCAGGCGGACGTCGTCGCGCAACCGGTCGTCGGCGGCAGGGCTCATCGTCTTGTCTCGCAGCGGGGAGGCTGGGACAGGCACCGTATCAGGGGTTTCCAGCTTGGCCATCGCAAACGACAACGCTGAAACCAGACGTGCGGTCCCACGGATCGAGGGCGCCCTGTTCGCTCACGAGTCGACAACCGCGCGACTTTCCTTCATAAGCCGCCGCTTCCGACGCAAGTGAACCTCGCGTCTCCACCTGCACGACCCCGGTTTCGACCGGACGAGGCAGGCGAGAACCCTCCGCCGACGTGATCGTCGCCGGGGGCCGTTGTCGTATGGAGCCGTTCACCCGTCGCCACGAGGTAGTGAATGTTCGAGGCTCTGAACGAGCGGCTGACAGGGGTCTTCGACCGGATCACCGGTCGCGGCGCCTTGTCCGAAAAGGACGTGGCCGAGGCGATGCGCGAAGTGCGCGTGGCCCTGCTCGAGGCCGACGTCGCCCTGCCCGTCGTCAAGGACTTCATCGCCTTCGCCACCGAGCGCGCCACCGGCGAGGAGGTCATCCGCGCGGTCAAGCCGGCCGATCAGGTCGTCAAGATCGTCTACGACGGCCTGGTCGAGATGCTGGGCGGCGAGGAACCGGTCCCCATCAATCTGAACGCCGCGCCGCCCGCCGTCGTGCTGATGGCCGGCCTGCAGGGCTCGGGCAAGACGACGACCTCGGCCAAGCTGGCGCTACGCCTGACCAAGTTCGACAAGAAGAAGGTCATGATGGCCTCGCTGGACACGCGTCGTCCGGCGGCCATGGAACAGCTGGAGACCCTGGGCCGGCAGATCGAGGTCGCCACCCTGCCGATCGTCAAGGGCGAGAGCGCGGTCCAGATCACCAAGCGCGCCCTGCAGTCGGCCAAGCTGCAGGGCTTCGACGTCCTGATCCTGGACACCGCCGGCCGGATCACCCTGGACGAGGCGCTGATGGCCGAGGTGGCGGAAGTCGCCGCCGCCTCCAAGCCGGTCGAGACCCTGTTGGTCGCCGACAGCCTGACCGGCCAGGACGCGGTGCGCACCGCCAAGGCCTTCCACGAACGCCTGCCGCTGACCGGCCTGGTCCTGACCCGCGCCGACGGCGACGGCCGCGGCGGGGCCATGCTGTCGATGCGGGCGGTCACCGGCCTGCCGATCAAGTATCTGGGCGCCGGCGAGAAGGTCGATGCGCTGGACGTGTTCGACGCCCGCCGCGTCGCCGGCCGCATCCTGGGTCAAGGGGACATCGTCGCCCTGGTCGAGAAGGCCAGCCAGGAGCTGGACCAGGCCAAGGCCGAGAAGATGGCCCGGAAGCTGGCCAAGGGGCAGTTCGACCTGGACGACCTGGCCGGCCAGCTGGCGCAGATGAAGCGCATGGGCGGGCTTCAAGGCATCATGGGCATGCTGCCCGGCGTGGCCAAGATGAAGGCCCAGATGGCCGACGCCAACATCGACGACCGGATGATCGCGCGCCAGGAAGCCATCATCAGCTCGATGACCAAGGCCGAGCGCAAGAAGCCCGACCTTCTGAACGCCAGCCGCAAGCGCCGGGTGGCGGCGGCGCCGGCGTCGAGGTCCAGGAGATCAACCGCCTGCTCAAGCAGCACCGGCAGATGGCCGACATGGTCAAGTCGCTGTCGCGCGGCGGGCCGAAGAAGATGCAGCAGATGGCCGCCATGCTGGGCGGTCTCGGCGGCGGCGGAATGGGCGGGCCGGACATGGCGCGCCTGAAGGCGATGGGCGGGGGCAAGATGCCCGAGCCCAGCGCCGACGAATTGAAAGCCCTCCAGGACCGCATGGCGTCCCTGGGCGGCGGACAACTTCCGGGGGGCCTTCCGGGCCTGCCGGGCTTCCCTCCCAAGAAATAAGACTTCGACTTTAGAAAGAGACTGACAATGCTGAAGATTCGTCTGGCCCGCGGCGGCGCCAAGAAGCGCCCCTACTACTACATCGTCGTCGCCGACTCGCACGCTCCGCGCGACGGCAAGTTCATCGAGCGCGTGGGCTCCTACAACCCGATGCTGCCGCGTGACGGCGAGCAGAAGCGCGTCGTCCTGAAGGCCGACCGTATCGCCGAATGGCTGGGCAAGGGCGCCCAGCCGACCGACCGCGTCGCCCGCTTCCTGTCGCAGGACGAAGCGCTGGCCGGCAAGGTGAAGTGGGTCCAGGGCAACAACCCGAACAAGGCGCAGCCGGGCAAGAAGGCCCAGGAACGCGCCGCCGAGCGCGCCCAGCGCGAAGCCGACCGCGCCGAGGCCGAAGCCGCCGCCAAGGTGGAAGCCGCCGAAGCCGCCCAGCGCGCCAAG